>JANNKG010000329.1:0-7849 GCA_031396185.1 Burkholderiales bacterium
GCTCGTCGGCGTTCCTGCAGGTGCTGGCGTTCTATTCGCCCGACGGCAGCAAGGACGATCTCTTCACGTCGAACTACGTGACGCTCAACGTGCTCGACGAAATCAAGCGCATCCCGGGTACGACGCTGGTGCAGATTTTCGGCGCCAAGGATTACGCGATGCGCATCTGGATCCGGCCCGATCGCCTCGCGCAGCTGAAGCTTTCGCCGACCGACATCTTCCGCGCCATCAGCGAGCAGAACGCGCAGTTCGCCGCCGGCAAGGTCGGCGAGCCGCCCACGGGCGGCGGCCAGGACGTGGTCTACACCGTCACCACCAAGGGGCGCCTGTCGGATCCGAAGGAGTTCGAGGACATCATCCTGCGCGCCAACCCCGACGGCTCGCGGCTGCGCCTGAAGGACGTGGCGCGCGTCGAGCTCGCCGGCAAGGACTACACCTTCATCGGCAAGTACAACGGCAAGCCGGCGACCCTGGTGGGAATCTTCCTGCAGCCAGGCGCCAACGCGCTCGATACCGGCAAGGCGGTGAAGGCGCGCGTGGACGAGCTGAAGGCGCGCTTCCCGACGGGCCTCGCGTACAACGTGGCCTACGACACCACGCGCTTCGTGGAAGTGTCGATCCGCGAGGTGGTGATCACGCTCGCCGAGGCCATGGCGCTGGTGTTCCTCGTGGTGTTCCTGTTCCTGCAGAACTGGCGCGCGACGCTGATTCCCTTCGCCGCGGTGCCGGTGTCGCTGCTCGGCACCTTCGCCGGCCTGCTGGCACTCGGGTACTCGATCAACACGCTGACCCTTTTCGGCATGGTGCTCGCCATCGGCATCGTCGTGGACGACGCCATCGTGGTGCTGGAGAACGTCGAGAGGATCATGCACGAGGAGCACGTCGACGCGCGGGAGGCCGCGATCAAAGCGATGAAGGAGGTCACCAGCCCCATCGTCGCCATCGTGCTGGTGCTGTGCGCCGTCTTCATTCCGATCGCCTTCCTCGGTGGGCTCACCGGGGAGCTCTACCGCCAGTTCGCGGTGACGATCTCGATCGCGGTGGTCATTTCGGGCATCGTGGCGCTGACCCTCACCCCCGCGCTCTCGGTGCTGATCCTGAAGCGCGAGCACAAGCAGCCGGGACGCTTCTTCCAGGCCTTCAACCGCTGGTTTGCCCGCACCACCGATCGCTATGAGAACGGCGTGGCGTGGATGATTCGCCGCGGGTTCATCGCGCTGCTCCTCTTCGGCGGCATGGTGCTCATCACTGGGGTGTTGTGGCGCGCGACCCCCGGGTCGCTCGTGCCCGACGAGGACCAGGGCTTCTACATCGCCGCGGTGATCCTGCCCGACGGCTCGTCGCTCGAGCGCACCGACAAGGTCGTCTCCGAAGTGGTGGAGGCGGTCAAGACCAATCCGTTCAACGAGGATGTGGTCGCCTTCACCGGCTTCGATTTCCTCGGCGGCACGTTTCGCGAGAACGCGGCCACCATGTTCGTGACCCAGAAGCACTGGGACGATCGGCCGATGCCGGTCGGCGCGCTGGTAGGCGAGTTCTACGGCAAGACCGGCCATATCAAGGAAGGCCTCGCGCTCGCATTCCCGCCGCCGCCGATTTTCGGCCTCGGCACCGCGGGCGGATTCGAGTTCTTCATCCAGGCGCGCGGCGACGACGGCCCCAAGCGGCTTGCCGAAGTGGTGCAGCAATTCCAGGCGGCCGCGGCGCAAAACCCGAACCTCACGCAGGTCCAGACACTGTGGCGCGCCAACGTGCCGCAGCTTTTCGTCGACGTCGACCGCGAGAAGGCCAAGGCCCTCGACGTGCCGCTGGACGAGATCTTCAACACGCTCGCCGCCACGCTCGGCTCGGCCTACGTGAACGACTTCAACAAGTTCGGCCGTACCTGGCAGGTGCTGATGAGCGCCGAGCCCGCGTATCGCAAGCGCCCCGAAGACGTGGGCTCGGTGTACGTGAGGAGCAATAAAGGCGAGATGATTCCCTTGAAGGCGCTGGCGCGCATCGAGAACACCAGCGGCCCCGGGACCATGGAGCGCTTCAACAACCTGCCGGCCGTGAAGGTGTTCGGCTCCGGCGCTCCGGGGGTGAGCTCGGGACAGGCGATCGCCGAAGTCGAGGCGGTGGCTAAAGCCGTGCTGCCGCCGGAATACAGCATCGCGTGGAGCGGTGCGTCGTTCCAGGAGAAGCGCGCGAGCGGGACTTCGGTCCTCGCCCTCGGCCTTGGCGCGTTGATGGCGTTCCTGATTCTCGCGGCCCAGTACGAGCGCTGGTCGCTGCCGCTCTCCGTGATGATGGCGCTGCCGTTCGGCACGTTCGGGGCGCTCGCGGCGGTGTGGTTGCGCGGCATGACCAACGACGTGTACTTCCAGATCGGCCTGGTGACCTTGCTGGGCCTCGCCGCCAAGAACGCGATCCTGATCGTCGAGTACGCGGTGCTGAAGAGCGAGGAGGGGCTGTCGCCTTCGGCGGCGGCGCTGGAGGCGGCGCGGCTGCGCTTCCGGCCGATCCTCATGACCTCGCTCGCCTTCATCCTGGGCGTGATGCCGCTTGCGTTTTCCAGCGGTGCTGGCGCCGGCGCCCGCACTTCGGTCGGCACCGGCGTCATGGGCGGCATGCTCGCGGCAACGTTCCTCGCGATCTTCTTCGTGCCGTTCTTCTACAAGCTCATCACCGAGAGGAAGCTGGGCGAGTCGCGATCGAGCGAGGAACTCAAGCGCGAAGCCACGCACCACCGCGAGCTGCAGTTGCGCCCCGCCGCGCATACGATGACGCGCGCCCCTTCGCGCAGGGAAGGTTCCGATGATTGATATCCGTCGCCCCCGCGCAGGCGGGGGCCCAATGGTTGCGGCGCTGGCCGCGGTGCTTCTCTCCGCCTGCACCGTCGGGCCCAACTACACTCGTCCCGACGTCGACCTGCCGAAGGATTTCGCGGTCGCCCAGGCGCAAGTGCCGGCGCCTGAGCGCTGGTGGGTCGTGTTCCAGGATCCGGTGCTGGATGTCCTCGTGGACGAGGCGCTCGCCGCCAACCGCGACCTGCGCGCCGCCGCGGAGCGAATCGAGCAGGCGCGCGCGCAGCTCGGCATCGCCCGCTCGGACATGTGGCCCGATGCCGGCATCGATTACGGCGCTTCGCGTTCGCGCTCGTCTGAGAAGGGGTCTTTCCCGCCGCCGCCCGACGCGATCGAGGCGAGCACCCACCGGCTGGTGCTGCGCGCCTCCTGGGAGCTCGACTTCTGGGGCAAGTTCCGGCGCGCGACCGAAGCCGCACGCGCCCAGCTCGCCGCGACCGCGGCGGGCCGCGACGCGGTGCGTAATTCCCTCATCGGCGATGTGACCCGCGGGTACTTCGCGCTGCGCGCCCTCGATCGCCGGCTGGAATCCCTCGAGCTCACCCGCCTGGGGCGCGGCAAGTCCCTCGAGCTGCAGAAATTGCGCCTCGACGCGGGCGTGGTATCCGAAGTGGAATACCGCCAGGTGGAGTCCGACCTGCGCGCCGCCCAGGCACTCGTCCCGGTCGTTCGCCAGCAACGGCTCGCGCAGGAAGGCGCCCTCGCCGTACTCCTGGGGCGCAGCCCGCGGGAAGTGTTCGCGGCTCGCGTCGAGCGCGGCAACCCCGTGACCCCGTTGGCGGTCGAGGTGCCGGCAGGCCTGCCGTCCGACCTGTTGCTGCGCCGCCCCGACATTCGCGAGGCGGAGGAACGCCTGCACGCGGCGAACGCGCGCATCGGTGTGGCTCGCGCGGCGTACTTCCCGTCGATCTCGCTCACCGGATTCTTCGGCGGTGAGAGCCAGTCGCTCGGCGACCTCTTCTCGGGGCCGGCGCGCGTCTGGAGCCTCGGCGGCAACCTCCTCGCGCCGCTCTTCGCTTCGGGCGGAATTCGCGGCGGCGTCGATCTCGCCAACGCGCGCACCCGCGAGGCGGCCGAGCTCTACCAGAAGACGATCGCGAATGCGTTCCGGGAAGTGCGCGACGCGCTCGCCGCACAGGCCAACTTCCGCGAGGCGCACTTGGCGCAGCAGGAGCGCGAGCGCGCCCTCGCGCGCACCTCCGAGCTCACGCGGCTACGCTACGATAACGGCGCGGTGAGCCTGTTCGAGTACCTCGAAGCGGAGCGCCAGCTGGTGGTCGCCCGGCTGGATGCGATCGACGCCGAGCGCAATCGCCGCAGCGCCATCGTGGATCTCTACCTCGCCCTCGGCGCGTAAGCGATGGTGGCTGGCGGTGAGAAACCTGAATCACTCTCTTACCGCGTGGTCACCCTCAACCAGCGCGGCGAGGTGGTGCAGTCGATGGTGCCGAACCTGTTCGCACCGATTCGAGCAGCGTTCGCTCGCGCTCCGGCGTAAGGCCCGCCTTCCACGCGTGATTCGCGGGGCGTGAGCGGGACCAGGCGAGCGTATCGGCGATGGTGTCAGCGAGCGGGCGGAACTCGATGCCGTGCGCGAGCGCGCGCTCGAGCGACCCGGAAGAGTGCCCGCGGGTCGCCGCATCGGATTCGGGAATCCACAGCGGCAGCTCCTTCCAGGGTCCCGCGCCCGCGGCCAGCAGGCGCGCGTCGTCGATCCAGGCGAGGCGCGCATCGCTGCCGCTGGCGGCGCGGCACGCTTCCAGCACCTGCTCCATGGTGGTCGGGTGGCGCGGCCCGATGGCGTTGATCGTTCCCGCCACGTCGTTCTCCAGGAGGCGCACCGTCCATTCGGCCACGTCGCGCACGTCGATGAATTGCACCACGCGCGTGGGGCGGCCGGGCGCAAGCACCTCGCCGCCGCGCGCGATGCGCTCTGGCCAATAGGTGAACCGGTCGGTCGGGTCGTGCGGCCCGACGATCAGCCCCGGCCGCACGATCGTCGCGCGCTCGCCGAATTGCTCCCGCACCGCCTGCTCGCAACCCGTCTTGAGCGGACCGTAGAGCGCCATGTCGAGCGCCTCGGGCAACGGCTCGGGCGGGGGCGAAACCGGGGAGTCCTCGTCGTAGGAATCCATGTCGAAGCCCGCGTAGACCGAGATCGTCGAGACGAACAGGTAGCGCCCGACGCGATCCTCCAGGGCCTGCGCGGAACGCTTCACGACCTGCGGCAGGTAGCCCGATGTGTCGATCACCGCGTCCCACGACCGCCCGCCGAGCGCATTGCGCAAGGCAGCGGCGTCGGTGCGGTCGCCGTGCAACGTCTCCACACGGGGATCGTCGGGCGCGGATTGGCCGCGATTGAAGTGGGTGACCTGGTGGCGGTGCGCGAGCGCGGCATCGGTGATCGCACGCCCCAGGAAGACAGTGCCGCCGAGAACCAGGATGCGCATCGGCCCCATCTTATAGAATCCGCCCCATGCAATCGCAGCCCGAAGGGGAACGCTGGGACGTCTTCTGCCGCGTGGTCGACAACTATGGCGACGTCGGCGTGTCCTGGCGTCTCGCGCGCCAGCTCGCGCGGGAGCACGGCAAGCGCGTGCGCCTCTGGCTGGACGACCTCACGGTGCTCGGCAAGCTGCGGCCCGAGATCGACACGGCGCGCGACGCCCAGAGCCTTGAAGGGGTGGAAGTCGCTCGCCTTCGCGAGCCGATGGTGGCCCCGGACGTGGCCGACGTCGTGGTCGAGACTTTCGGCTGCGACCCGCCGGAAGCGTACGTGCAGGCGATGGCCGCACGGGCGATGCGGCCGCGCTGGATCAACCTCGAGTACCTGAGTGCGGAGGATTGGGTGGAGGCGAGCCACGCGCTGCCCTCGCCGAATCCGCGCCTGCCGCTGGTCAAGCACTACTTCTTCCCTGGCTTCACCGCGCGTACCGGCGGATTGCTGCGCGAAAGAAGCCTCATCAACCGGCGCGACGAGTTCCAGGGTGATGCGGGCGCGCGGGCCGCCTTCTGGACGTCGCTGGTCGGCAAGGCGCCGCCCGAACACGCGCTCAAGGTGAGCCTGTTCGCCTATGCCGGTGCGCCGCTCGAGAGTCTCGCGCGCGGCTGCTTGCAGTACCCCGGGCCGGTGTGGCTCGTCGCCTCGGAAGGCGTGGCCGCCTCGGCCCTGCGCAACCTCGTCAGCCCGCGCCACGACACCGTCCGGCGCAACACCCACCAGGGCGGCAACCGGCGCGAGCTCGAGGTCTTCGCCATTCCATTCCTCGCGCAGGACCGCTATGACCAGCTGCTTTGGGCCTGCGACGTGAACTTCGTGCGCGGCGAGGATTCGTTCGTGCGCGCGCAATGGGCTGCGCGGCCCTTCGCGTGGAATGTATACCCCACCGACGACGGCGCGCACTGGATCAAGATGGGGGCGTTCATCGCGCGCTATACCCAGGCGCTGGAACCGCCGCAGGCCGCCGCGGTGGCGGCGCTCTGGGCGGCATGGAACCGTAGCGGCGAGGACGATTTTTCCCCGGCGGCGCCGGCGCCGCTGCCGGAGGCATGGGCCGCCTTCATCGCGCGCAGGAGCGCCCTGGACGCCCATGCGAAGGCGTGGAGCGCGGCACTGGCGGCCCGGCGCGACCTCGCCGCAGAGCTGGTGGATTTCGCCGACAACGTGCTAAAATAAAAGGCTTTTTTGATACCAATTAGCATCGGGAAAGACGTTGGAGCGGACGGCCAGGCCGCCGCTCAACGCCACCGGGCAGAAAATCGGACGGACTATGAAAATCGCTCAAGAGCTTCGCAGCGGCAACGTGATCATGGTGGGCAAAGAGCCCATGGTCGTGCTGAAGGCGGAATACAACAAGGGTGGCCGCAACTCCGCCACCATGAAGATGAAGATGAAGAACCTCCTCAATGGCTCGAACATGGAGACCGTGTACAAGGCCGACGAGAAGTTCGAGCTGCTGATGATGGAGAAGAAGGAAGTCGCCTTCTCGTACTTCGCCGACCCGATGTACGTGTTCATGGACAGCGAGTACAACCAGATCGACATCGAGAAGGAGAACCTCGGCGAGGCGGTGAATTACCTCGAAGACGGAATGTCCGGCGAGGCGCTCTTCTACGAGGGCCGCGCGATCTCCTTCGAGCTGCCGACCACGATCGTGCGCGAGGTGGTCTATACCGAGCCCGCGGTGCGCGGCGACACGTCGGGCAAGGTGCTGAAGCCTGCGAAGCTTTCGACCGGGCACGAAGTCCAGGTCCCCGCGTTCTGCGAGACCGGCGACCGCATCGAGATCGACACGCGTACCAACGAATACAAAAGAAGGGTAGCCGCATAAGGCTGCCGCTTCCCCGTTTCCCCGGCGCAAGACCGGGGCAAATTTGAAAGGCGCCTTCGGCGCCTTTTTTCTTTCCTCCGAGTCCAGCCCTCGAGCCATGATGTAGCATCCGCGCCATGGCCCTCAAACGCCCCGACTGGAAAACCGGCACCGTCGTCGTGCTCGAGCACGACTCCAAGATCCTGCGCGGAAACGCTCTGCGCGACCCGCATGTGCGCAAACTCGCGGTGTGGTTGCCGCCGCAATACGACGCCAGTGGCACGCGCGGCCGCGGCAAGCGCTTTCCGGTGCTGGTGGACATGGTGGGCTTCATGGGCTCGGGCCTGTCGCACGTCGCCTGGAAGAACTTCAGCGAGAATGTGCCCGAGCGCCTCGAGCGCCTCGTCCACGAGCGCCGCATGGCGCCATCGATCATGGTGTTTCCCGATTGCTTTACCGCGCTCGGCGGCAACCAGTACGTGAACTCCTCGGCGATCGGAAACTACGCCGACTACCTCACGAAGGAGATCGTGCCGTTCGTGGACCGCGAGTTCCGCACGCTCGCCTCGCGCGAGCACCGCGGCTGCTTCGGCAAGTCCTCGGGCGGCTACGGGGCGATCACCCACGGCATGCGCTATCCGTCCACTTGGGGTGCGATCGCCGATCATTCGGGCGATGCGTACTTCGACT
>JANNKG010000330.1:0-2340 GCA_031396185.1 Burkholderiales bacterium
GGATCGAAAAGGGCGTGATCGCGAAGCTCACGGGCATCGTCGACAAACCCTTCGTGCGCATGGACTACGGCGACGCGATCCGGATCCTGGAGCAATCGAAGCAGAAGTTCGAGTTCCCGGTGAAGTGGGGCACCGACCTGCAGAGCGAGCACGAGCGCTACCTCGCCGAGAAGCACGTGGCTGGCCAGCTGATCCTAATGAACTACCCGAAGGAGATCAAGGCGTTCTACATGCGGCTGAACGACGACAACAAGACCGTCGCCGCCATGGACGTGCTCGCCCCCGGGATCGGCGAGATCATCGGCGGCAGCCAGCGCGAGGAGCGCCTCGCGGTGCTCGACGAGCGCCTCGCCGCCAGCGGCCTCGATCCGAATGCCTACTCGTGGTATCGCGACCTGCGCCGCTACGGCACCGTGCCCCACGCGGGCTTCGGCCTCGGCTTCGAGCGCACCGTCGCCTACGTGACGGGGTTGTCGAACGTGCGCGACGTGATTCCGTTCCCGCGCACGCCGGGCAGCGCGAGGTACTGATGCTCAAAAGACGTTCATCGTGGCGACGCTGAAGGCGAATGGCATCGCCTACGAGCCGCTCTAGCCGCGCAGCACCAGCTCCGCGCCCTTCTCGCCGATCATCAGCGCGGCAGCGTTGGTGTTGGCCGAGGTGACGATCGGCATGACCGAGGCATCGATCACGCGCAGGCCCTCGACGCCGCGAACGCGAAGCTGCGGATCAACGACCGAGCGCGCATCGCTGCCCATCCGGCAGGTGCCCACGCAGTGGAACACCGTGCCACCCGCGGCGCGCGCGAATTCGAGCAGCTCCTTCTCGCCGGATGCCGCGGCGCCCGGCAGCACCTCGGCCTCCCACAAATCGCGAAAGCTCGGCTGCGAATAGATCTCGCGCAGCATGCGGATTCCCGCCACCAGCGTCTGCCGGTCGCGCTCCTCGCGCAAATAGCCGGTCTCGATGCGCGGCGCCTGGAGCGGATCGGCGGAGCGGATCGCGATGCTTCCGCGCGATTCCGGATGGCATTGCCACACCGCCGCGGTAAATCCCGAGTACGCATGCAGGGCGTCGCCCGGCTTGTCCACCGAGAGCGGCATCACGTTGAACTGCACGTCGGGGCGCGTGTCGAGGGCGTGGGGGGTGCAGGCGGCGCCGCCGACCTGGCCCGCGCCGACGGTGAGCGGGCCCGCGTTGCGCAGCATCCAGCGCAAGCCCATGGAAGCCAGGCGCAGCGGATTGCGTACGTCGTCGTTGAGCGAGAGCTTCTTCTTCAGCCGCACGATGGTGCGCGCCTGGTAGTGGTCCTGCAGGTTCTCGCCCACCTCGGGGGCGTCCACGCGCACCGCGATGCCGTGCTGCTCGAGGAGCCCTGCCGGGCCGATGCCCGAGAGCTGCAGGAGCTGCGGCGACTGCACCGCGCCCGCGGCGAGGATCACCTCGCGCGCCGCGCGCGCGCCTTCGCGCCGCCCATCGGCGATCCAGTGCACGCCCACCGCGCGCGTACCCTCGAAATCGACTCGCTCGGCCTGGGCGCCGGTAATCACCGTAAGGTTGTCGCGCGCCATCACCGGGCGCAGGAATGCGGTGGCGGCGCTCGAGCGCCAGCCGTTGCGGATGCCGAGCTGGTAGGCGCCGACGCCGAATGTAGTGGCGGCGTTGAAGTCGTCGTTGCGAGGCAGGCCCATCTCGGTCCCCGCGGCGACCCACGCCTCGCAGTAGGGATGGTCGTTTCGCAGCCGCGAGACGCCGAACTCGCCCGCGGCGCCGTGCCATTGGCTCGCGCCACCCTCGAAGCGTTCGTAGCGCTTGAAGTACGGCAGCACCTCGCGGTAACTCCAGCCCGTTGCGCCGGCCGCGGCCCAGCGGTCGAAGTCCTCGTGTTGTCCGCGGATGAAGATCAGGCCGTTGATCGAAGACGATCCGCCCAGCACGCGTCCCCGCGGCCACTCGATGTTGCGCTCCGCGGTCTCGGGCGCGGGCTCGGTGTCGAAGACCCGCGAGAAGCGCGGGTCGTAGATCGTGCGGAAATACCCCACCGGCAGCCGGATCCAGAAGTTGCGGTCCGACCCGACCCGCCGGCCTCGAGCAGCAGAACGCGGGTGTGCGGATCGCCCGAGAGCCGGTTGGCGAGGATGCAGCCCGCCGAGCCGGCTCCAACGATGACGTAGTCGTACTCAAGCGTTCTCCCTCCCCCCTGGGGGAGGGCCGGGGAGAGGGTCACGCCTTTATGGTGTCCAGGTAGATCTTCGGGTCGAAGTACTGCGAGGCCGGCGTCGGGTTCTGGATGCCGCCGAACTTCACGAAGAAATCCGTCACCTGCTGCAGCCATGCGGT
>JANNKG010000344.1:0-18275 GCA_031396185.1 Burkholderiales bacterium
ACAACACCTCCAAGGCCACGCGCACCCTGGTCGAGGCGAACGGCGGCAAGATCGTCGACGAGCTGCTGGTGCCGCAGAACACCCGAGACTTCAGCGCCTACCTGATCAAGCTGCAGCAGCTCAAGCCGAACGTGGTCGCCGCCGCCGGGGGCGGCGACGACAACAAGGGGCTCCGGAAGCCAGTGGTCCAGCTGAAATTGAACCGCAGCTTCGCGTGGATCAACAACCAGCAGGACTGGCCCGACGTCTACGGCCTCGGACCCGAGGATATCTTCGGCGTCTTCGGCACCAGCTGGTACTACCGCCTCGACCTGCCGGGCGTGAAGGAATTCGTCGCCGACTACCAGAAGGCGTACCCCGGCGTGCAGATCAAGGTTCCCGGCAACGTCTACTACAACGGCTACATGGCCACGCGCGAGCTGCTGCGCGCCGTGGAGCGCGCCGGCTCCACCAACAACATCAAAGTGATCAAGGAGCTCGAGAACCTGAAGGTGCCGGCGCGCGATCGCCTGCAGCACTTCGACGCGTACATGAATCCCGCCACGCACCAGATGCAGCAGACCATCTACATGGCGACCTACAACGACGCGCCGGTCGAGAAGGACGACATCTACAAGGTGCTGGCAAATGTCCCGCCGCAGGAAGTCGAGGACAAGGAGGGGCCCGCCGCGTGCAAGCTCGAGAGCTACGAGTCGACGCCGACCTACGAGGTGTGACGGGGTGGATTTCCTGCTGAACCTGTTGCCGCACGTCGTCAACGGGCTTTCGCTGGGACTGCTGTTCGCGCTGACCGCGCTGGGGTTCATGCTGATCGTGGGCGTGATGGAGGTCATCAATCTCGCCCATGGTTCGCTGTTTGCACTCGGTGCCTACGTGGCGCTCTACCTTCTGGGCAATAGCGCCACGCCAGCCTCGTACGCGGTGGTCCTGGTCGTGGCCCCCCTCGTGGTGGCGGCCTTCGGCATGCTGCTGGAGCTGTGCATGCGCCGCACCTACGGCCGCGACCCGCTTTACGGGCTGCTCCTCACCTTCGGCGCGGCACTGGTGATCGAAGAGCTGATTCGCGCGGCGTGGGGCTCCCAGGAGCGCACGCTCGCGATTCCCGAGGCGATCTCCGGCGCGGTATTGGTAGGCGACCTGATCTACGCCAAGTACCGGTTCTTCGCCTGCGCCATCGCGGGAGCGCTGATCTTCGCGCTCTGGCTCTTCATCGAGAAGACCCGGGTGGGCGCGGTCATCAAGGCGGGCGCCCATGACAGCGAGATGGTGCGTGCGCTGGGCTACGACCTTTCCCGCCTGAGGCTCGGGGTGTTCGCGCTCGGCACCGCGCTCGCGGCGATCGCCGGCATCATCATGGCGCCGATCTGGGGGGTGCGGCCGCACGTGGGCGTCGATGCGGTGGTGCCGGCGTTCCTGATCATCGTGCTCGGCGGGGTGGGAAGCTTCTGGGGAGCCGTCATTGCCGGCATCCTGGTCGGCCTCGTCGTGGGCCTCACCGGCGCCTACGCTTCCGAATGGTCGCTCATGTCGATGTACATCCTGTTCATCGTGGTCGTGACCTTCCGCGCGCGCGGCCTGTTCGGCCGCAAGAGCGCTCTCGACACCTGATATTCTGCTTTGATGACCCTGAACGGCAAGACGGTGGTGGTGACGGGCGCGGCCGGGACCATGGGCCTCGCCGTGGTGCGCATGATGCTCGAGGAGGGCGCGCAGGTGGCGCTGGTGGACGTGGATGCACTGCGCCTGGACGGCATGATCCGTTTCCTGCGCGGTGCCACCCTCGCGGTGCCGTGCGACGTGAGCGATTCGGGCTCGGTCAAGCAGGCGCACCAGCAGGTCGAGAAGATGCTCGGCCCGGTCGACATCCTGGTGAACAATGCCGGCATCCTCTCCAACGAAAAAGCCGAGACCACGGCCGACGACGAGTGGCGGCGCGTGATGGCGGTCAACCTCGACGGCGCCTTCTACTGGTCGCGCGCGGTGTTGCCGGGGATGAAACAGCGCCAGTGGGGTCGCATCATCAACGTGGGCTCCCTTGCCGCCAAGACCGGCGGAATCACTGCCGGCACCGCCTACGTCACGTCCAAGGGCGCCATCGCCTCGCTCACCTTCTCCCTCGCGCGCGAGGCCGCGGCGCATGGCGTGACGGTGAATGCGATCGCACCGGCGTACGTGAAGACGCCGATGGTGATGGAGCAGCTGAACGAGCAACAACGCCGCCAGTTGCTCGCGCAAATTCCCGTCGGGCGATTCTGCGAGCCGGAAGAGTTCGCGCACGCCGTGCGTTTTCTCGCCTCGCCGCTGGCGGGCTTCATCACCGGGGAGGTCCTGGATGTCAACGGCGGTCTCCACATGGACTGACGCAAGGCAGGGAACGCCGATGTACGCCGATGCCACGCCGATTGCCGCCGATGAACCCCTTTGACCTGACGGGAAGACGAGCCTTCATCCCCGGAGGTTATGGGGGGATTGGAGAGGCAGTGGCGTTGGGGCTGGCAGAAGCCGGAGCTGCCGTCACCGTGGCCGGGCGAAGCAGCGCCAAGGCGCAGGCATTGGCGAAGAAACTTTCGGCATCGGGGCACACGGCCCACGGCATCGCGCTGGACGGGCAAAAGGTGGAGAGCATCCGCGCTGCGGTCGACGCGGCGGCGCAGCAGATGGGCGGCCTCGACTTCCTGGTCAACTGCATCGGCATGAACCGGGAGCAGAAGATCGACGAGGTCACCGAGGAAACCTTCGACGAGATCTACCGCGCCAACCTGCGCTCGGCGATGTTCCTGGCGCAAGCGGCCGCACGCCACCAGGTGGCCGGCGGACGGGGCGGCAAGCAGGTCCACATGCTGTCGGTGCGCTCGCAACTGGGCATGCGCGGCTTCGGCTACTCGGCCTACTGCGCCACCAAGGGCGCCCTGGTCATGCTGGTCAAGCAGCACGCGCTCGAGCTCGCTCCGCACAACATCCAGGTCAACGGCGTGGCGCCCACCGTGGTGCTCACCGAGGCCGCGGAAAAGTGGCGTTCGGACGAGAAGCGCTGGAAGGCGCTCCTCGATCGCATCCCCCTGGGTCGCGTGGCCGAGGCACGCGATGTCGCCGGCGCCACACTTTTCTTCTGCTCTTCCGCTGCCGACTTCGTGACCGGCCAGGTCCTCTACGTGGACGGTGGCATCACCGCGAGCCAATAGCCGCACGGCAGGAACCGCCTCTTCCTACAGCCGTATCGGAGATTTCCAGCTGCTGATCTTCTTGCTGCGCGGCTGCAACTAGAGATCAGCGGTGTTGTAGGCGGAATCCGACGCGCTTTTGAGGCGTAGCGGAATCCTTTTGCGTCCGCGGGGCTTACAGACCGTTCGTCGCGCCTCCATCGATCATGTTCCCTGGACGGGCTGCGCGAGTATTTCGCGCGTTCCGTCCATCGCACCGGGAGGGAACATGAAGCGATCGATTCTGGTGGCATTGGGCATCGGCGCGGTGATCAGCAGCGCCGCCGCATTCAGCGTGGGAGCGGGCGACGAGTCGGACGCCAGCCTTACGCACAGCCAATACTCCGCAAAAGTGCAAGCCATCGAAGCGTCACGCTCCGCAGGCGTCGCCGGATGCGATGCCCGGCCGGGCATCGAGCGTGATTTCTGCCGGGTCGAGGTCGACGCCGAGCAAGCGGTTCGTAGCGCTGATGCCGAATCCGCATATCGCCGCACGCAGCAGGCGTCGCGCGCAGCGCAGCGCGCCCGCATCGAAGCTCGCTACCGAGTGGAGCGCGCCCGGTGTGCGGCATTGGGTGGCTTGAAGCGCGACAAATGCATGGTCCAGGTCCATGCCGTGCGGGGGCGCGCAATGCTCGACGCCGCCACCCCCTACGAGGTTCGCTCCTAGGTCATCCGATGAATGCGCTGACGCACCGCTACACCCTCCTCCTCTTCGCCGCGCTGCTCGCCGCATTGATCGTGGCGGGCTGCGCTTCCACGCAGATCGTGAGCGCGTGGCAGGACCCGCAGCTGGGGCGCGTCCCATTCCGCAAGGTGCTGGTGGTGTTCCAGCATTCCAATCCGGCGATGCGGCGAACGCTCGAAGACGAGATGGCGCGCGACATACCCGGTGCCCAGGCGGCCTACACCTTGTTCAGCGACAACGAGGTGGCTGACATCGGGCGCGTCAAGACACGGGTGCGCGCCGAGGGCTTCGACAGCGCCGTGATCATGCGCGTCGTGAGCGTGGACCGCGAGGTGTCGTACCGCCCCGGGCGCGTTTACGCCGCGCCGGCGTTTTACAGTGACTTCTGGGGCTACTGGGGCCACGGGTGGCGCGCGGTGCACGACCCGGGCTACCTTCGCAGCGACCGCGTCGTGACCATCGCCACCAACGTCTACAGCGTGACCGACGACAAGCTGGTCTGGGCGAGCCAGTCGGAGACCTTCAACCCCGCATCGTTGCGGGGGGCGATCGGCGAGGTGGTCAAGGTAACGTCGCGAGCGACGGGCGAGCTACTGAAGGCCCGCGGCTAGCGCGCTCTCCTTACATCTGAAAGCGGCGCTGCTCGCGCAGGGTGTGCCGCAACATGATGGCGCACGAGAACAGCACGGCGGCCCCGGCTTGATGGAGCGCGGCAAGGCTGATCGGCACGCCCAGCAAGAGGGTGCCGATGCCGAGGGCCACCTGCAGCGCCGCTGCCAGGACCAGGACCATGCTCCAGAAACGCGCGCGCGGATTCGGCGGCTCGCGGCGCACGTCGAACCAGAGCCCCACGGCCATGAGCGCCACGGCCACGGCGAGAACGCGATGGATGAACTGCACGGTAGCCATGTTGTACGTGATGTTGGCGTACCAGGGCTCGAGCAGCAGGATCTCCTCGGGAATGAAACGCCCGTTCATGAGCGGCCAGGTGTTATATGCGGAGCCGGCGCGAATGCCCGCCACCAGCGCTCCCGATAGCACCATCAGGAAGACCAGCGCGACCATGCCCCCGGCGCGCCCGCGCATGCCGTCGGAAACCGGACTGCGGGTGCGGTACAGCAAGTCGAGGGCGACCCAGAGCATCGCCGCGTATATGAGGAAGGCGAGGCCCAGGTGCGCGGCGAGCCTGAGCGAGTTGACCCGCGGCTCGTCGACCAGCCCGCTCTGCACCATGAACCAGCCGAGCGCGCCCTGGGCGGCCCCGAGGACGAAGATTCCCGCGAGCTTCCACGCCACGTCGGGGTCGAGGCGCCGCTTGGCGAGGAAGTAGACGAAAGGGACCAGGAAGGCGAGCCCGATCAAGCGACCCAGGAGCCGGTGGAAATACTCCCACCAGAAAATCCCCTTGAAGCCCGCCACCGTCATGTCGGGATTGCGCAGCTTGAACTCGGGCGTTTGCCGGTACTTGCCGAACGCCTCCTCCCACTGCGCCTCGTTGAGGGGCGGGATCGCACCCATGATCGGTTGCCACTCGACGATCGACAGTCCGGAGTGGGTGAGGCGGGTGATGCCGCCCACCACGATCATCACGAACACGAGGACGCAGCACGCCAGGAGCCAGGCGGCGACGGTACGGCGGCTGTGCTGGGCGGGAGTGCTCATCGGCCCGTATTTTGCCGGTTTCGGCAATGCAATGGGACCAGAATTCTCCCGCTCCCGGAGGACCGGGCTGACCGGCAGCCGGCTAGGCCGCTTTTCTCCCGGGATTGCCCTGTTCGAGTCGCTGCTGCGCGAAATCCCAGTTGAGCAGCTTCCCGATCACCGCTTTCACGAACTCGGGTCGGCGGTTCTCGTAGTCGGCGTAATAGGCGTGCTCCCAGACGTCGATCGTGAGGAGCGGCGTGGCGCCCAGGGTAATCGGGGTGGCCGCGTTGGCGGTCGACAGGATCTCGAGCTTGCCGTCGCGCTCAACCAGCCACGCCCAGCCGCTGCCGAAGCACTCGACGGCGGACTTCTCGAACGCCTGCCTGAAGCTGTCGATGCCGCCCAGGTCGGCGTCGATGCGGCGCGCGAGCTCACCTGACGGATTGCCTCCGCCCTTGGGTGAGAGGCAGTTCCAGAAGAACGAATGGTTCCAATGCTGGGCTGCATTGTTGAAGATCTTCTTGTTGCCGGCATCGCCCGCGGCCTGCGCGATCACGTCCTCGAGCGGCAAATCCGCAAGGCGCGTGCCGGCTACCAGTTCATTCAGCTTGTCGACATACGCCTTGTGGTGCTTGCCGTAGTGCAATGCGATCGTCTTTGCAGTGACCACGGGTTCGAGGGCGTCCTCAGCCCAGGGGAGCCTTGGAAGCTTGAATGGGCCGTCGGTCTTCGGGGTCATGGCGGTATCTCCGGTGGGAGGAGTTGGACCGCGTAGCGCTGGTCAAGGTTCTGTAGGCGCAATCCCACAGGGCTATCAGCGCAAGCGGGGGAGCCGTTTCTCTTGCGCCGACAGATTGACTTCGCGATTGACCCGATGATGCTCCCAGCAGCGGTCAGGATCCGCAACGCCTTTTATACGTTGTTCATCTTTCACCTCAAGCTGACGTTCATCTCTCAACTCAAGCTGACGCCATGAACTGGGACCGCAAGGCGCACAAGCCCCAGCGGGTCCAATGACTGGAATCGCGAAGGAGCCCAATATGAAAATGAATACTCTTTACGCCGCCCTCTCTGGTGCCTTCCTGCTCGGCGCGGCGACACTGTCGACGGCGCAAACCAGCACCCCCCCTGCTGGCAGCACCGTCATGAACCCGGTCAAGAACGCCAAAGTCGCGATGAGCGCCGACTATCGCGCCGAGAAGGATCGCATCGAGTCCGACGCCAAGGCCTCAAAGGCGAAGTGCAAGACATTGTCGGGCAACACCAAGGACGTCTGCCAGGCCGAAGCCAAGGGCGCCGAGAAGGTCGCCAAGGCCGAGCTCGAAGCCAAGCGCAAGGGCACCCCGCACGCGATGTATGAGGCCGAGAAGATGAAAGCCGAGGCCGCGTACGAAATCGCCAAGGAAAAGTGCGAGGACCAGAAGGGCGCGGAGCAAAGCGCGTGCAAGAAGGCGGCCAAGGCCGACGAGAAGAAGGCGATCGCCGCTGCCAAGGGGAACCGCAAGACGGTTGCCAGCAACGACACCCTGACCAAGCCCGCCGGGACCAGCACCACCAGCACCGCCCCGAGCACGCCCAGCACGAATCCGTCGAGCACCAGCAAGATGCCGGCCACGACCCAGTCGGGCACCATGGCGCCGAGCCAGAACAAAAGCGGCGGCAAGTAACCTCACTGTCCGAAACGCCTCATAGGCACGCCGGATGAACGCAGCAATCGCCCGGGGGCCGGTCCAAAGACCGGCCCCCGACGTTTTCAGGGCGTCCGTGTCAGACGGCGCCGCCTCCAGTTTCCGTTCCCGCCGACATATCGGCACTGGCTCCCGCTCCATCATCGTGACTGATCCGGCATGCATCACCAGCCGGCGCTTCGTCCAACCCGTCATTCGCGGAAAAACCATGAAAAGCTCCACCGTCTACGTCACTGCCTCCCTGGCGCTCCTGCTGAGCGTTGCCGCCCTCGGCATTGGTGCCGCGGTGGATACCCCACGTACCCTCATGTCGCGGGGCGACTACGCGAAGGGCCGACAGGCGATCGAAAGCGAGACTCGCATGGTGTTCGCCCGCTGCCGCATCGAGAGCGGCACTGCGCGCGACATCTGCAAAGCCGAGGCGCGAGCCGGGGAGCGCATGAAGCTCGCCGACCTGTCGGCCCGTTATCACGGCACCGTGGCCGCCGCCGCCGATGCCCGCCAGGCACGCGTCCGGGCCCAGTTCGACCTCGCGAAGGCTCACTGCGGCGCACACGCCGGGGATGCCCGCGTCGAATGCCTGCGCACGGCACGCGAAGACCGCGGCCGCGGACTCGAAGCCAAACTCGCGTCGATCTAGGACGGCCCGAGTCCTACCTGAAGCTGTACTTCAGCACGATCCTGTTTTGCCGCAGGGACACGCTCTCTGCGCGCAGGCCCTCGAACTGCGGCATGTAGCGGCGCGCAGGGCGGTAGACCACGCGCCGGTCGGCGAGGTCATAGCAGAGCGCAGTGGCGTTATGCTGGCATGCGCCACCCGGCAGGCGACGCTCCTGCTCCTCATGCATCAATAGCTCCGGAAGCGGGTCCTGGCTGCGGAACAGCGCTTCGGCCTTCCTTGCCGAGACCGCCGAGGCTGCGGCCGAGAGGCGCGCCCGGCCCTGCAGATCGACGCCCTCGCTGGCTCCGGCCGGCACGGCGGTCGAAGCGAAGAACGCGGCAATCACAAGCGCACGGCGCATCTGGAATCCTTGCAAGCGGGGCCTACCGGCCCTCGCCCTATCAATGCTGCAGGCCTACGGTTCCCTACGCTAACCCAGGCGACAACCGGTCCGTTATTGCGGATTACCGGCAGCCCACTCGAAAAGAGGACTTGGCCGTGTGAGAGCCGTCACACCTTGCAGGACGATTCCGATAGCCATTTCAGCTCCCCGAGGACAGATTGTCGCTAGGCGCTACGAGATGATCGTCTCCACCTAGCGACATCACCGGAGATCCGAGGAAAATGAAGATTTACAGTTTCAGCCACGCCCGCGCGCTTTCACGCCAGTTCTTCCCCACCTGGTCGCGCCGGGCACGAGCTCGCTGGGTCCTCGCCAAACTTCGCGCGCAAGCGCCGAAGGTGCCGATCTCTTCGGGCTGGAGCCACGACATGCGAGCCTATTGGTACCAGCGCACCTCGCGCGCCTGAACTCAAAAAACGGGCGCGGCACCCGCCGCGCCCGGCTCAGCCCTCAGCCCCTGAGGCACGAGCTCATGAAAGCGCGACGCTCGTCGCCGCGGAGATCCTTCCTCGCCGCCTCCACATTGCAATACTTCATCTTGTTCTGCTGGCTATGAGCGCCGCCACCGTTGCCCTCGGCGCGCTTCAGGCAATCCGCAACGAACCGGTGGTGCTCGTCGCCCTTCAGGTCCTTCGCTTCGCGCGCGCAGCTTGCCGGCCGGTCGGCCTGTGCCACGCGCTTGTCCCCTTCCGCGAGCGCCGCGGTAACCGACAGCGACCACACCACCGCGCACCCGATCAACCACACGAATTTCGATTTCACGTCGTCCCTCCTTTGGTTTGAACGCGACGCCATCTGAACGCACGCGCGCACGCCAGGCGAGTGAAAATCCCGAAAAGAAATCACCGGTTACGGCCACGAGTGGTAGTCCTACGAGCATCTCGGGCGTTATCCGATTGGGGGACGCGGCGAAACTCTGCGCAGGAATGCGCGATTCCCGATTCCTCCGCGAGGCCAGGACGAGGACACTGGACTCATCGGCTGGCCCACTCACGCATCGCAGGAGGATCTCGGATGAAACGCCTCATGAACCGGCTCCAGCTCCGCAAGGAAAATGTCGCCTATCGCGGCACCGGCGGGCGCAGCGAAGACAACGCCGGCCTGGGTTTCAGCCCTGCCTTCTACGATTTCGCCACCCAGAAAATCTACCCATCCCGCTTTGCCGACGGGCGCCTCGCCCCGGTCCACATGCTCGACGGCCTGCCCGATGAAGTCGTGATCGAGCGCACGCCCGCGGGTCGCGTGACGTCTGCAAAAGCCACCTTGATGTCGGGGTTCGTCCGCCACGGCTTCTTCTACACCCGTGCGGCAGCCGCCAGGGCCGCCGCCGAGTGGGCGCCGCGCGCTCGGTTTGCCGACTAGAGAAGGTCCAGCAGATCGAGTTGCTTGAGCAAGGTGACGCGGTCGTAGTAGTCGCGGTAGCCCACGATCTTGCCGCCTTCGACCTCCGCGACCGAGCAGCCGCGGCGCCGGAATCGCTTGCGGTTCGCAGGCTTGCCGCGAAAATCGTTCTGGAAGGTCCCTGAAGAGTCCCATTCGACCGCGACGAAGCGCCCTTGTGAGGTGACGCTCACCACGTCCGCGCGCCAGTCGGGGAAAGCGGCCACGAATTCACGCAGGCCCGCGACGATCGCTCCCGGCCCCTGGTGCACCGTCTCTGCGGCGACGCTCTCCCAACGGCAGTGCTCCGCGATCGCGCCCGCGGCGCGCGCATAGTCGCGGATATTCAGGGCCGCGAACAGGCTACGGACAACGGCATCGGCCGACAGGTCGGTCACGGGTTCTTTCCTGGCCAAAAAAACAGGGGGCGCCGAAGCGCCCCCGTAGGGTCGTACGTGCCGCCCTGCAAGTCAATCGCGAAGGCTATCGGGGACCTTGCCGCCATTCTCGGCGAGCTTGCGCATGACCGCTTTCTGCAGCGCGATGTTCTGCTCGGCGCTGCCGTGCGCTCCGGCGTGCACGTTCAGCTCCTCGGCCAGGCCCTTGCGCGCTTCAAGGCTGGAATCGAGGTCGAGCAGCTTGAGCATGTCCACGATCGAGGTGCGGTAGTTTCCGCCGCCACCCTTCTTTGCCGCGAGCTGGGAGAGTACGGCTTCCACATCGACGTTCTGGATGGGTTGAGTCGTGCCCGGTGCCGGGGAATATTGGGTCTGCTGCTTCTGTGCTTCCGCCTGGGTGGGCTTGGCATGTCCGCGGAGCTTGTCGAGGATGGAGCTGAAGAATCCCATGGCTGTTCCTTTTATCTATCGGGGATGGAGGGGAGCAGGCCGGGTGGCCCGCAGCAATACTCTCCGCGCATCGCGGCCGTTTGGATGCAGGAGAATTCCTACGCGTTTTCTGAAAACGAACGCTGCATGCGCTACCGGCCGGGGTGCTATCGTTCCCGTTCACGCAAGGAGCGTCGATGCCTACCACCGAGCCCGTCCATCACGCCCCCAATGGCTTCCGGGATCGCTTCGCGCTCGGCTTCACCCGGTTGCTGCGCTTTTGCGCAGACACTTTTTTCGCCAAGCGTTACGGCCACCGGGCGATCGTCCTGGAAACCGTTGCCGCCGTTCCCGGGATGGTGGGCGCAACGGCTACGCACCTCAAATGCCTGCGCCGCATGATCGGCGACGAAGGCTGGATCCGGACCTTGATGGAGGAGGCCGAGAACGAGCGGATGCACCTGATGACGTTCGTCCAGATCGCCCAGCCCACCGGCTTCGAGCGCCTGGTGATCCTCCTCGCGCAGTGGGTTTTCTACGTCGGATTCTTCCTGCTCTACCTCATCTCATCGCGCACCGCGCATCGGGTGGTCGGCTATTTCGAGGAAGAGGCAGTGCTCAGCTACACCCTGTACCTGCAGGAGATCGACGCGGGCCGCTCGCCCAACGTGCCGGCTCCCGCCATTGCAAAGCACTACTGGAAGCTGCCCGATGACGCTACGTTGCGCGACGTAGTGATCGTGGTGCGGGCCGACGAAGCCCATCATCGCGATATCAATCATGGATTCGCGAGCGAGTTGGCGGGCGAGCAGGCCGACCGCACGCATCCTGCGCCGTATCCGGAGCACGCCGACCAGATTCGGTCGTGAAGGCCCGCAACCCGCCCTTCGCCGAAACGAAACCGGAATAAGGAGTTACTGGATGGCATCGCCGAACAACAACCGGAAGGCCCCGGCAGCGGGGCCAGCGCATGGCCGCGAGGCGCCGGAACGGAGCACCGCCCATGTCGCCCGCATCCTCCTGCGCGGGTTCGCCGCGATCCATGCGGTGCTGGCGCTGCTCTTCGTGCTGGCCTCCCTGGTCCTGATCGCGATCACGATCCGCAGCGCATGGCAGGTGTTGTCCGGGGGCTTGGGGGAGAACGCTGCCCTCGAGGTGATCCAGATGATCGGCATCACCGCGGTGGCCGTGGTCGCGCTGCAGATCGCGCAGACCATCGCCGAGGAGGAAGTGATCCGGGAAGCCCACGTGAGCGGGCCGACGCGCGTGCGGCGCTTCCTGTCGCGCTTCATGGTGGTGATCGTGGTGGCGCTGGCAGTGGAGGGGCTCATCGCAACCTTCAAGGCCCTGCGCGAAGCTCCCGAGAACCTCCTGTACGCATCGAGCGTCCTGGTCGCCGTGGGCTTCCTGCTGGCGGGCTGGGGCGCCTTCATCTGGCTCAATCGCGCCGCCGAGGAGCTCGAGCCCGAGGCGATGGCGCAGGCCAAGAGCGAAGACGGGAAGCTAGGCTAGGCCCATGGACTGGCTACCTTCCGCCCCCGCCCTCGCCATCACCTGCGCGGTGTTGCTATTCATCTGCATCGTCCTCGCCTTCGTGCTCTGGTCGACCAAGCACCACCGCGACCCGCACATCCACGTCAAATGCGACGCCGGCATCGACGCCCTGGTGCCCTCCCTCGCGGCGCTCTCCCATGGCATCGAGGTGGAGGGCAACTCGGTCGAGATCCTCAGGAACGGGGAATTCTTCGATGTCGTGATGGAGGAGATTTCCAAGGCGAAGAAGTCGATCCATTTCGAGTCGTTCCTGTGGAAGCAAGGCAAGCTCGGCAAGCGGCTTGTCGAGGCATTCTGCGAGCGCGCACGCGCCGGCGTCACGGTCCGCGTGCTGGTGGACGCCAAGGGTTGCGGTGAAATGGGCGACAGCGCCTGCAAGAAGCTCCTGGCGGCGGGGGTCAAATTCGCTCGCTTCCATCCCATGACGCTGCGCTACATCGGCGTGATCAACCATCGCGACCATCGCAAGATCCTGCTGGTGGATGGGAAAACGGCCTTCGTGGGCGGGCACTGCATCGTCGACGAGTGGATGGGGGAAGGCAACGACAAGGACCACTACCGCGACATTTCTGTGCGCCTGCGCGGCCCCGCGGTCCACCAGGTGCAGTCGACCTTCAGCGAGAACTGGGTGGGAACCACCGGCGAGCTCTTCGCGGGCGAGGACTACTTCCCGAAGACCGAGGCGTGCGGCGACCTCAAGGTGCACGTGGCGCGCGTGATGCCCGCCGGCTCGGCCCCGGCGGTCAAGATCCTGCACCACATGGTGATCTGCACCGCGACCAAGCGGCTATGGATCCAGAATCCCTACTTCCTGCCGGAGCCCGAGGCGATCGAGGCGATGGGCGCGGCCGTGAAGCGTGGCGTGGACGTGCGCGTGATGGTGCCCTCGGCCGAAGCCTCCGACATGCCGATGGTCCAGCACGCGGCGCACCGCAATTTCGCGCGCCTGCTCGAAGTGGGTGTGCGCATCTTCGAATTCCAGCCGACGCTGCTGCACCAGAAAGTGATGACCGTGGACGGCGTCTGGAGCGCCGTGGGCAGCACCAACTTCGACGACCGGTCCTTCGAGATCAACGACGAGATCACCCTCGGGATCCATGGCAAGGCGTTCGCGAAGCAGCTCGAGAAGCTCTTCGAGGAAGATGCGAAAGACTGCAAGGAATTGAATTTGAAGGAGTGGGAGAAGCGCGGCACCCTGCACAAGCTCGAGGACCACTTCTACTACCTCTGGAACGAGATGCTCTAGGGTTGCCGGTGGGGCCGCATACCCTGTACCGGGGTGCGCCACGTAGGATTGGGCTGACATACAAGTCCCAGGGCGCCCGACAGAATCTCGCCAATAGTGGGAGCAAATTTCGCATTACGGTCATCGAGATTTGCCGCCCCATGCCGATCCTCCAGTTTCCGAGTCGCGAGCAACGCCTCATGCCGATCACCTGGCAAGACCGGCTGCAAAACGCTTCGACCGAGGCGGAAGTGGTGGTGGCCGCCAGGGAATTCGTGGCGCAGTTCACGCCCGAGGAAATCAGGGACCTCCCGGCGCCCTGCCGGCCCGGCAAATTCTTCGATGCCAACGACATCACGTCGTTTGCGTTCGCCTTGGTTCAGCACCACTGTGGCGACAAGGCGGGAACCGCGAACGTAGTCGAAAAGTTGGCAACGTTCTTCTCGAATGCCTCGATCCGCCTTTCGGAAATCATCGCCAGGGGGAACGCGTCCCAGGACGACTCCCGGCAATCGGCGTAGCGCCCGATTCGTAACGGACGGCAGGGGGCTATGGCTCTTGATGGCCGCGGGCGGGCAGGATCCGCCGGGCGATGAATACGAAAGCGATGCCGGTAAAGTACATCATCACCCCATAGATCGCGCCCGGCAGCGTCATCGTCTCGTCCCGCAGGATGCTGGAGGCGATGACGATCGCAAGCGTCGCGTTCTGGATGCTCGACTCGATCGCCACCGTGACCGCCTGGCGGCGATCGGCGCGAAATGCGCGCGACAAGGCGAAGCCCAGGGCCATCATCGTGATGTTGATCGCGATCACCAGCGGGGCAAGCGACGCGGTGTGCTGCTGGAAGAGCGCCCAGTTCCGGGCCACGCTCACCGCGATGATCGCCACGAATACGACTGCCGACACGGTGCCCAGCATCGGCTGCCACCGCTGAGCGAAACTGCGGGCCTTGGCGCGCACCAGCATCCCCGCCAGCACGGGAAGGCCCATCACCACGAAGATCTGCACCATCGTCGCCCCTACGGGAAACGGTACCGCGCGCGCATCGGCGGTGAAATGGGCGATCGCCGCGCTCACGATGAGCGGCACCGTCACGATGGACACCAACCCGGCAAAGGCGGTGAAGGAAAGCGCCAACGCCACGTCCCCGCGGGCGAAGTAGGTCAGCAGGTTCGACGTCGTGCCAGTGGGGCAGGCCGCGATGATCATGAAGCCCACGGCCAGCGCACCGGTGACCCCGGACAGCTTCACCACGGCGAAGGCCACCAGCGGCAGCAGGATGAAATGGCAGACGACGCCGGCCAGGAATGCTCGTGGGTAGGCGAAGACGCGCTTGAAATCCAGCAGCGTGAGGCCCATGCCGAGCGAGAACATGATGAACATGAGGCCTAGCGGAAGGAGCGCCTGGGAGACCGCGTCGGGTTGCATGGCGGGGATTGTACAAGCGAGCGCCCGCGCCGGCAGAACCCCTGGCTCACACTGCGTGCGCTGGCGCACAGAAACTGCGTTCCAGCCAGCGTACCCTGACCCATGGACAGTGCGAAGAACCAGGGACTTGGCGCGGGATCCCGCCACGCGAAGATCGAGCAACAGCGATCGGACCCGGGCAGGCTGCGCGCGTTGCTCCGCACCGGGCTTGTCGATGCGCGCCCCACTGCCGCGCTTGATCGGCTGACCCACCTCGCAGCGACCTTGATCGATGTTCCTGCGGCCTTCCTCTCCCTCGTCGACGCCGACCGCGACTTCTACCTGAGCCAGTGCGGGTTTGCCGAGCCCCTCGCCACCAGCCGCGAGCTGCAGGGAACCACCTTCTGCCACTACGCGATGGTCAACAACGGCCCGCTGGTGATTGACGACACACGCGCCGATCCGGTGTTTCGGCAGGTGCCCACCGTGGAGTCCCTGGGGGTAGCCGCATACCTCGGCGTTCCCATCCGATCCGCCGAGGGCGAAGTCATCGGCTCGTTTTGCGCCATCGATTTCAAGCCGCGAGCGTGGACGGCGCGGGACCGCCTGCTGATGGAAGAGCTCGCCGCGTCCGCAATGCGGGAAATCGGGCTCCTCCAGGCGATCGAAACCCACGTTCGGGAAGCAGACGAAGCCCAGGTCGCGCGGCTTGCAGCGGAGGTCGAGTCAACCACGCGGCGCGAGGTCCTGAATGCCGTGGCCCATGACTTGCGGGATCCGCTGAATGCCATCCTTCTCGCGTTGGGTCCCCTCGAGGTGCCCGATATCGATGACACCCGCCTCGCGCAGTCCGTCGCCATCGTGCGCCGCCAGGCCGCGCGCATGACCCGGCTTCTGGAGGACCTTCTCGACGCAGCTCGCATCGAGGCCGGAGCGCTACCGATCGAGCTCCAGCCGGTGGACATGAGAGAGCTCCTCGTGGAGGTGGCCGCCGATTTCGCGATGCAGGCGGAAGCCGCCGGCGTCGCCATTGACGTCGACATACCGCCGGGCCTGCCCGCATTCCAGGGCGATCGGGCGCGGCTGGTCCAGGCCTTCTCGAATCTCATATCCAACGCGCTCAAGTTCACGCCGCGGGGCGGCCGCGCGCGGCTCGCTGCCCAACATGAGGGCGAGGTCCTGCGGCTTCAGGTCTCCGACTCCGGGTGCGGAATCGAGGGCCCGCTACTGGAAAAGGTTTTCGATCCCTTCTGGCAGGCCAACCCGGCGCAGCGGAACGGCTCCGGACTGGGTCTTCACATCGTCCGCGGGATCACCGAAAGCCACGGCGGCGTCATCCGGGTGCGCAGTTCCCAGGGCGCGGGGGCCACCTTCGAAATCGACCTGCCACTGGATATGTCGCCCGGCGCAAGCCGCCGTTCTCCGCCTGGCAATGGAAGCGCGGCTGATTTCTTGGCCTTGTAGGTCTGTCCGCTGGAATGAGAAGGGGCCCAGGTTTCCCTGAGCCCCAAATTCGTGGCGCGCCCGGCAGGATTCGAACCCACGACCCCCTGGTTCCTAGGGCCACTCGTAGTGGTGCAATTCAGTTACTTACAGCGCTTGCCGGCGTTCTGTTCCAGTCTCAACCAACCAGAACTATTATTTGATCACGGAGACTCGTGGGTAGAAGGCAGGCGCTCTACTTCAAGTCCTTTACGTCTTTCTTGACGTCACCAAACTTTGCCTGAGCCTTGCCGACGATTTTTTGAGCCTTGCCCTTTGCTTCCAGCTTCTCGTTGCCCACGAGTTTGCCGGCGACTTCCTTGATCTTCCCCTTCGTTTCGTTGACTCGACCCTTGACCTGGTCCTTGTTCATGCTCATGAATTTCTCCTGATGACTTATGCCGCCGCTAAACAGCCGACGCGCTGTACGGGATGATGGGAAAAGCGGATCGCGATACCAAGCGCTTCCTGATTGAATCGTGATCGAAGCGCGGATCGGCGGTCCGTTCAATGAACATATCTTTCCCTCGCGCTGCCCCAAGTGAATTGCGATGACGCCCTTCCGATTATCCGGTCCAAAAAACTCGGTTTTGTTGACCCAGAGCAACGATGGACAGGGTCACGCGGATATTCTTTTCGCACCGCCTGGAAGACCGAACGCCCCAACCGTCCCGTCCTCTGCCTTCTTGGCTAACCATTGCGAGGAGAAAGACATGAGACATGTTCGTACCATGGGTGCTCTGGTGCTTTCGTTGGCTTGCGGGTTTGCCTCCTCCGCATGGGCCCAGCCAGCGTCGGGAACGCCGGAGGACTTCGCCGTCCTGGCTGGCGCGGCGGTGACCTGTACCGTCTCCAGTGTCCAGGGAAACGTGGGCCTCGCCAATCCCGGCACGATTACCAATACCACTTGCGCGATCACGGGAGCGATAGAAGAGGGGACCGCGGCCGCTCAGACCGCTTACGCGACCTTCCTCGGCGACTACGCCAACCTCGCGGCCCAGCCGTCATGCAACTTCTACGAAGTGCCCCTGACGGCAGCGCCTCTCCCGCCCGGCGTCTATTGTTATGCCGCGGCGGTGACCGTGACGGACGGCACCTTGACGCTCCTCGGGTCCTCCACCGATACCTGGATTTTCCGGATCGGCACCGGCGGCACCGGCGCCCTCACGGGCACCGGCTTCAAGGTGGTCATGACCGGCGGGGCGACGTGCAACAACGACGTGCTTTGGTGGACCGCCCAGGCCGCGACACTGACCGATTCGACCTTCATAGGAAGTATCCTCGCGGGTGCGGACATCACCGTTACGCGTGGGAGGTTGGCCGGGCAAGTCCTGGCGGGCGGGACGGGCACGACCTCGCTGCGGACAGGCGCAGTGACCTTGACTGGCACCGTAATCGATTTCTGCACCGCCAACACCCCGCCGCCGGGAGCGCCCCTCCTGCCGGTGTTCGTGATCGGAGACCTCGAACCCCACGCCGTCGGCAGCGTCGTGAACTTCTGGGGCGCGCAATGGTGGAAGAACAACATCATGAGCGGCGTCGTCAGCCCCGGTGCGTCCAGGGCCAGCTTCAAGGGATTCGCCACTCGTGCCGAGCTTCAGTGCGGCGGTTTCTGGGTATCTCGGCCGGGCAACAGCCCGCCCCCGCCGCCCACGATTGCCACTGACATCGCGGTCGTCGTCACTTCCACCGTCGTCAAGATCGGACCGAATCTCGGTGGCGACATCAAGGAAATCGTCATCGTAAGTCAGGACGGCGGCTACGGTCCCAACCCCGGTCATGCGGGCAACGGGAAGGTAACGTCGATCGTCTGCACGCAGCCGTAGCAGTAGGTATTTGGGCTGCCCGATCCGCACGCCCAGCAGCGAAAAAGGCCTGTCTTTCGACAGGCCTTTTGATTTCTTGGCGCGCCCGGCAGGATTCGAACCCACGACCCCCTGGTTCGTAGCCAGGTACTCTATCCATCTGAGCTACGGGCGCGAAGGGGGCGAAGTATAGCAAATGACGCGCTACTCTCTCCCCTGACGACGCATTGAAAAGGAGGCAATCAGGTGAGCTTCGTACTGGTGGTGAACATCCGCATCAAGCCCGAGAACGTCGATCGCTGGATGAC
>JANNKG010000345.1:0-6295 GCA_031396185.1 Burkholderiales bacterium
GCCGAGTCCGCCATCGGGCTTGCGATCCTGGTGGCGCACTTCCGCAACCTGCGCTCGATCAACGACGATGACCTGGGGACACAGAAAGGATGATCGTGCCCCCCCTGATGACCCTCGCGTGCATCGCCGCGTTTGCTCCCCTGGTCGGCGCGATCCTGGCCGGCTTCCTCGGCTGGAAGCTGGGGCGCACCTTCGCGCACACGGTGACGATCGCCTCGGTGGCGATCTCGTTCGTGGCGTCGCTCGCTGCGATGTGGCAGGTGACGGGCGGTGCGCGGCTCGACTCCGAGCTCTACACCTGGCTCGCGGGAGACGGCTACCGGCTGCAGGTGGGGTTCCTCGTCGACAAGCTGACGGTCACCATGATGTGCGTGGTGACGTTCGTTTCGCTGATGGTGCACATCTACACGATCGGCTACATGGCGGACGATCCCGGCTACCAGCGCTTCTTCGCCTATATATCGCTGTTCACCTTCTCGATGATGATGCTGGTGATGGCGAACAACTTCCTGCAGCTCTTCTTCGGATGGGAGGCGGTGGGCCTGGTCTCCTACCTGCTGATCGGCTTCTGGTTCACGCGTCCGACGGCGATCTACGCGAACCTGAAGGCCTTCCTGGTGAACCGCGTCGGCGATTTCGGCTTCCTGCTCGGCGTGGGCCTGGTGTTCGCGGTGTTCGGCACGCTCGACTACGCGCCGGTATTCGCCGAGGCTCCCCGCCTCGCAAAGGAAGTGGTCGAGATCATTCCCGGTCAGAGCTGGTTGATCATGACGGTCATCTGCATCTGCCTCTTCATCGGCGCCATGGGCAAGAGTGCGCAGTTCCCGCTGCACGTGTGGCTGCCGGACTCGATGGAGGGCCCGACGCCGATCTCGGCGCTGATCCACGCGGCGACCATGGTGACCGCGGGCATCTTCATGGTGGCGCGCATGTCGCCGCTCTTCGAGCTGTCGCGCACCGCGTTGGCCTTCGTGATCGTGATCGGCGCGATCACCATGTTCTTCATGGCGCTCATCGCCCTCGTCCAGTACGACATCAAGCGCGTGGTGGCTTATTCCACGCTGTCGCAGCTGGGCTACATGACGGTGGCGCTCGGCGCTTCGGCCTATTCGGTCGCCATCTTCCACCTCATGACCCACGCCTTCTTCAAGGCGGTCCTCTTCCTCGGCGCGGGCTCGGTGATCATCGCGCTCCACCACGAGCAGGACATGCGCAAGATGGGAGGGCTTCGCAAGTACATGCCGATCACCTACTGGACGATGGTGATCGGTGCGCTCGCCAACGCGGGCCTGCCGCCGTTCGCGGGGTTCTTCTCGAAGGAGTCGATCGTCGAGGCGGTACACCTGTCGCAGACGCCGGGAGCGGGGTTCGTCTACTGGCTTGCGGTGGCCGGTGTGTTCGTGAGTGCGTTGTATTCGTTCCGACTCATCTTTTTCGCATTCCACGGGAAGGAGCGATTCGACAGTCATGGACACGCGCCCCACGAGTCGCCGTGGGTCGTGACCGTGCCGTTGATCCTGCTGGCGATCCCGTCGGTCTTCATCGGCGCGATGACCATCGGGCCGATGCTCTACGGCGACTGGTTCGGTTCGTCGATCGCCAAGACGGCGACGATGGCTGCGTTGGCCAAGGAGTGGCACGGCGCCGTCGGCATGATGACGCATGCCCTCACCACGCTGCCGTTCTGGCTCGCCATCGCTGGGGTGGCGACCGCCTTTTTCCTCTACATCGTGCGCCCCGACCTTCCGGCGGTCATCAAGAAGCGGCTCGGAGTGCTCCCCGTCATCCTCGAGCGCAAGTACGGCTTCGACGATTTCAACGACTGGTTCTTCGCGCGCGGCGCGCGGCGCCTGGGCACGGGCCTCTGGTCATGGGGCGACAAGACGATCATCGACGGCATCATGGTGAACGGCACCGCGCGGTTGATCGGCTGGTTCGCGGGAGTGGCGCGCGGCATGCAGACCGGCTACATCTACCACTACGCGTTCACCATGATCCTCGGCGTCTTCGGGCTCCTGACCTTCCTGCTCCTCCTGAACAAGTACTAGAGACAACCCACAACAACAACGATGTTCCAGGGATACGTCCTCTCGCTCACGATCTGGGTGCCGATCGCCTTCGGCATCGCGGTGCTGGCCATCGGCCGCGACCAGAATCCGCTGCCTGCCCGCTGGACCGCGCTGGCGGGCTCGGTGCTCGGCTTCCTCGTCTGCCTGCCGCTGTGGAGCGGCTTCCAGGCGGGCGCGCAAATGCAGTTCGTCGAGATGGGCACGTGGATCGCGCGCTTCAACGTGAACTACCACCTCGGCGTGGACGGCATCTCGATGCCGCTCATCCTGCTGAACAGCCTCATGACCGTCCTGGTGGTGGTGGCGCACTGGGAGGTGATCACCGACAAGGTGTCGCAGTACCTCGCCGCGTTCCTGATCATGTCGGGCCTCATCAACGGCGTGTTCGCATCGCTGGATGCGATCCTCTTCTACGTGTTCTTCGAGGCGATGTTGATCCCGATGTTCCTCATCATCGGGGTGTGGGGCGGCCCGAACCGGGTGTACGCCGCGGTCAAGTTCTTCCTCTACACGCTGCTGGGCTCGCTCTTGATGCTGGCCGCGTTCATCTATCTCTATTTCCAGACCAACGGCAGCTTCGAGATCCTCGATTTCCACCGCGTGCCGCTGGGCGAGACGGCGCAGAAGCTGATCTTCCTCGCGATGTTCATGTCGTTCGCCGTGAAGGTGCCGATGTGGCCGGTCCACACGTGGCTGCCGGATGCCCACGTGGAGGCCCCCACCGGCGGCTCGGTGATCCTCGCGGCGATCACGCTCAAGATCGGCGGCTACGGCTTCCTGCGCTTCAACCTGCCGATCACCCCCGACGCGTCGCATTTCTTCGACACGTTCATGATCACGCTCTCGCTGGTCGCGGTGGTGTACATCGGCCTGGTAGCGCTGGTCCAGCAGGACATGAAGAAGCTGATCGCCTACTCGTCGATTTCCCACATGGGCTTCGTCACCCTCGGCTTCTTCATCTTCAATTCCGACGGGATGCTTGGGGGCCTCATCCAGATGGTGTCCCACGGCTTCATTTCGGCGGCCATGTTCCTCTGCGTGGGCGTGCTCTACGACCGCATGCATTCGCGCATGATCGCCGACTACGGCGGGGTGGCCAACCGCATGCCGGTGTTCGCCGCGTTCTTCGTGTTCTTCGCCATGGCCAACTCGGGCCTGCCGGGCACTAGCGGCTTCGTGGGCGAGTTCACGGTGATCATGGGGACCATCAAGGTGAGCTTCTGGTACGCCTTCCTTGCCGCCTCCACCCTCATCTTCGGCGCGGCGTACACGCTGTGGATGGTGAAGCGTGTGATCTACGGGGAGGTGGCCAATGCCCACGTCGCGGCCCTGGTCGACGTGGGCCGCCGCGAGCTCTTCTTCCTGGCGCTCCTGGCGGTGCTGGTGCTGTGGATGGGGCTCTTCCCCAAGGCATTCTCCGACGTGATGAACCCGACCATCCAGGAGCTTCTGCGCCACGTGGCGCAGACGAAGCTCGGATAAGGCCATGAACACCGCCACCTTCTCGCTTGCCACGATGGCCCCCGCGATCCCCGAGATCGTGCTGGCGCTGCTGGTCCTCACGCTCCTGATCGTGGATCTGACGCTCCGCGACGAGGACCGCCACGTGACCTATTGGCTCGCGATCCTGTCGCTGGTCGGCACGGCCGTCCTCACCGCCGCCACGGTGGGCAGGCCCACGGTGGTCACCTTCCAGGGCATGTTCGTCTCCGACCTGATGTCCCAGGTGCTGAAGGTCGCGACACTCCTCACCGTGGCGGCGACCCTCGTGCTGGGCCGCTCCTACCTCGCGGTGCGGGGGCTCCTCACGGGCGAGTTCATGTGCCTCGCGCTCTTCGGCACGCTCGGGATGATGGTGATGATCTCGGCGCACCATTTCCTCACGCTCTACCTGGGCCTCGAGCTGATGGCGCTGTCGCAGTACGCGATGGTCGCGCTGCAGCGCGATTCCACGCGCGCGACCGAGGCAGCGATGAAGTATTTCGTGCTGGGAGCGCTGTCCTCGGGGCTGCTGCTTTACGGGATGTCGATGATCTACGGCGCCACCGGGTCGCTCGAGCTCACGCGCGTCGCCTTCGCCATCGAGCACGGCCAGGCGCAGCACCTGCTCGGCGTCTTCGGCCTCGTGTTCGTGGTCGCGGGCGTCGCGTTCAAGCTCGGCGCGGCGCCGTTCCACATGTGGATTCCCGACGTCTATCACGGGGCGGCGACGCCGGCCACGCTCTTCGTGGGCGCGGCCCCCAAGATCGCCGCCTTCGCGTTCGTCATGCGGCTCCTCGGCAACGGCCTGCAGGGCATGACCGCCGACTGGCAGCAGATGCTGGTGGTGCTCGCGCTGGCCTCGATGGCGGTGGGCAACATCGTGGCCATCGCCCAGACCAACATCAAGCGGATGCTCGCCTACTCCACCATCTCGCACATGGGCTTCCTGGTGCTCGGCATCCTCGCCGGCACCGACAACGGCTACAGCTCGGCGATGTTCTACGTGCTCGCCTACGTGCTGATGACGCTCGGATCCTTCGGCATGGTCATGGCGCTGTCCCGAGCCGGCTTCGAGAGCGAGAACATCGACGACTTCAAGGGCCTCAACCGGAAGTCGAAGTGGTACGCCTTCATGATGCTGGTCCTGATGTTCTCGCTCACAGGGCTCCCGCCGACGGTGGGCTTCTTCGCCAAGCTCGCCGTGCTGCAGGCGGTCCTCGAGGCGGGCTACACCTGGCTGGTGGTCATCGCCGTGCTGCTCTCGGTGGTCGGCGCCTTCTACTATCTGCGGATCGTGAAGCTCATGTACATGGACGAGCCCGCCGGCGAGATCACCATCGACCCGCGCGCCGAGACGCGCTGGGTGCTCTCGATCACCGCGCTCGCGACCCTGGTCCTTGGCATCCTGCCCGGGCCCCTGATGGACCTGTGCATGCGGGCCATCACGGCCTCGATGTAAGTGGCCAAGGCCCCGGAGCTGGCCGGCGACTTCACCGAAACCACGGTCTCCTCGCGACTCGTCTACGAGGGCCGGCTGCTGAAGGTGAAACACGACGAGGTGCGGCTACCCGATGGCAACCCGGCCTGGCGCGAGTACGTCCTGCACCCGGGCGCGGTGATGATGCTCGCCTTCGTCGACCCGGAAACGATCCTGCTCGAGCGCCAGTACCGCTATCCCAGGCATCGCCACTTCATCGAGCTGCCCGCGGGCAAGCTCGAGGGCGCCGAGGATCCGCTTTTCACGGCGAAGCGCGAGCTCATCGAGGAGTGCGGCTTCGAGGCGGGCGAGTGGTGGCACATCGCGACCCTCGACCCCTCGATCGGCTACTCCACCGAGGTGATCCACCTCTTCGGCGCCCGGGGCCTCAGGCACGTGGGCGCCCAGCTGGACGTCGGCGAACACCTCGAGACTTTCGAGGCCAGGCTCGACGACGCCCTCGAATGGGTCCGGGATGGCATCATCACGGATACCAAGACCACTTTCGGGCTCCTCTGGTGGGACAAGTTCGGGCGTTTTCCTGCCTGATTACCCCGGGATCCGCCGATGAACGCAGATGAAATGGATGAGCAAGAGAATGGAGTCTTCGTGCTCATGTTCGCAAGACTTTCCGGGGCCTTTCGCCTTGATCCGTTTTCATCTGCGTTCATCGGCGGATTCAAAGCCGTTTGCCCGCAAGTACCGCGATGGCTGAATTGATCGACATCCTCGTCATCGGCGGCGGCATCAACGGCGCGGGCATCGCGCGGGATGCGGCCGGCCGCGGCCTGTCGGTGACCCTGGTCGAGAAGTCGGACCTCGCGAGCGCCACCAGCGGGTGGAGCTCGAAGCTCATCCACGGGGGGCTGCGCTACCTCGAGCAGTACGAATTCGGCCTGGTGCGCGAGGCGCTGCAGGAGCGCGAAGTGCTGCTGCACCTCGCCCCCCACATCATCCGGCCGCTGCTCTTCGTGCTGCCCCACGACGCGAGCATGCGCCCCACCTGGATGATCCGGGCGGGGCTGTGGCTCTACGACCACCTCGGCGGGCGGATCACGCTGCCGGGATCGAAGGCGGTCGCCTTCCCGCACATGGAGTTCAGCGCCGGACTGAAGGGCGATTTCCGCTCCGGGTTCGTGTATTCGGATTGCCGCGTGGACGACTCGCGCCTCACCATCGTGAACGCCATGGCGGCGCGCGAGAAGGGCGCCACGGTGCTCACGCGCGCGCGCTTCGAGCGCGCCCGGCGCATCGACGGCGAGTGGGA
>JANNKG010000357.1:0-11922 GCA_031396185.1 Burkholderiales bacterium
TGGGCGGTTGCATGGGTTGCGCGCCCGTCGCCGCGTTCGCCGTTGCGCATCCGCAAACCACGCTCAGCATGATCCTGTGGTGGCCGGTCGGCGGCGCCAAGTACCGAATCAAGGGCCAGCAGCGCTTTCGCGAGCACCTCGCGTTCGTGCGCGAGCAAGGGCTCGGGAAAGTGGTGGATCTGGTGCGAGCGGAGGGCAAGGCGTTCGGCGCCGACCCGCGCGGCGGCCCGTGGGCGTCCGTCATCAAGCGCGATGCGGCCTTCGCCGGGGCCTACGCGGCGCTCGATCGCGAATCCTACGTGCGCGCCGTGGAATCGATGTCGCGCGCCCTCCTCGACCGCGATACCGCCCCTGGGGCGGAACCCGAAGACCTGCTCGCACTGAATATTCCGGCGTTCGTGGTGCCGGGCCGCGACGAGTCCCATGCAACGTCCGCGGCGCGCTAACTCGAGGAGTGCATACCCGGCGCGCAATACTGGGACGCGGCGCCGGCCGAGCAGACCGAGGCGAGCGCACCCCCGCGACTGCTGGAATTCCTGGCCAGGGCGGCGCCATGATCATCGACATCCACGGCCACTACACCACCGAGCCGAAGGCGTTGCACGATTTCCGCGCGGCGCAGCTCGCCGGCCTCGAGGATCGCAAGCGCGAGCCCGCCTCGACCGATCTCGGCATCAGCGACGCTGAGCTGGTGGCGAGTGTGCAGCCACAGCTCAAATTTCAGCGCGACCGTGGCAGCGACTTGACCATCTTCTCGCCGCGGGCTTCTGGCATGGGCCACCACGTCGGCAACGAGGCCATCGGCCGCGAATGGTGTCGCGTCAGCAATGACCTCATCTGGCGCATCTGCACGTTGCTGCCGGACAACTTCGCACCGGTCGGGCAGCTGCCTCAGTTTACCGGCGCACCGATCGAGAATTGCATCCCCGAGCTCGAGCGCATCGTGCGCGAGTGCGGCTTCGTGGGCGTGAACCTGAACCCAGACCCATCGGGGGGCTACTGGAAGTCGCCACCGCTCACCGACCGCTATTGGTATCCGATCTACGAAAAGCTGGTCGAGCTCGATGTCCCGGCGATGATTCACGTGACTGCGTCGTGCAACCCCGCGGTTCACTTCACCGGCGCGCACTACATCAATGGCGACACGACGGCATTCATGCAGCTGCTGCAGGGCGACCTCTTCGGCGACTTTCCCGACCTCAAGTTCGTGATTCCCCATGGCGGCGGTGCGGTGCCGTTCCACTGGGGCCGCTATCGCGGCATCGCGCAGGACATGAAGAAACCCCTGCTCCGCGAGCACTTGCTGAAGAATGTCTTCTTCGACACCTGCGTCTATCACCTCCCGGGCATCGAGTTGATGGCCAAGGTGGTGCCGGTGGACAACATCCTGTTCGCCTCCGAGATGCTGGGCGCGGTAAAGGGCATCGATCCCGAGACCGGGCACTACTACGATGACACCAAGCGCTATGTGGATGGGCTCCAGCAGCTGAGCGACGCCGAGCGCCACAAGATCTTCGAGGGGAATGCACGACGGGTCTATCCGCGCCTCGACGCACGGCTGAAGGCGCGCAGCCGTCCGGGAAAAGCCGGAGAATGAATGCCACCACCACGCGGCGCGCCGATCCTCCGGCCTTCGGGCTTCCGGGGCGCATCCAGGCGCCGAACTCCCTGCCGCGCTCGATCGCCCTGGTAGGGCTGGGCGAAGGCGGCGCTGGGATCGCGCGCAACGTCGCGGGCCTGGGCCTCGCGCAGGTCGAGGTGCATGTTCTCGCCAAGAGCGCCATCGGCGGGGACGCGGTGGCCGCGATCAAGGCCGGCGGAGGCGACCTGCAGCGCGATCTCACCGGCGCCGACATGATCTTCATCGTGACCTGCGCGGGCGACGACGTGGGGCTCGCCACCGTGGTGAGTTCCATCGCGCACAGCCGCAACCGTCCGGTCACCGCCCTTTATGTCGTGCCGCACGCAGGCGGACAAGGCGGGGAGGACGACACGCTGCGCACCTTGCGATCGGCGGTGGAGATGCTGGTCGTCGTATCCGACGAGAGCTATGTACCGACGATGATCGGCGCGCTCGGCGGATGAGGGTGAGCCCGAAAAGCCCGCGATAATGGAGTTGCCATGAACGATCTCACCCGTCCCGACGAAATCGATCCCCCTTACCTGCATGCCGACTATCGCAGCACGCGGCTGCGCGCGCCCCGGGAGCCCCTCGTTGCGGCTCCGAAAGGGGCGCTCGACGGGTCCGGCCCACGGGTGCCCGCCGGTTTCGTGCGCGATCGCGAGAACGACCTCACCGCCCAGGGCAAGGCGAGGCCCCTGGGCGAGAGGATGGTGCTTACCGGGCGGCTGCTTGACGAAAGCGGCCGGCCGATCCGCCACTCGCTGGTCGAGGTGTGGCAGGCGAACGCCTCCGGGCGATATGACCACCCCGGGGATACGCACGATGCGCCCCTCGATCCCAACTTCACCGGCGTGGGCCGAACCTTCACCGGCGACGACGGCGAGTACCGCTTCGTCACCATCAAGCCGGGCGCGTATCCGTGGCCGAACCATCCGTTTGCCTGGCGCCCCCAGCACATCCATTTCTCGTTGTTCGGCAATGCTCCAGCCCAGCGCCTGGTCACGCAGATGTACTTTCCCGGCGATCCGCTGCTCGCCCTCGACCCCGTGTACAACAGCGTTCCGGACCAGAAGGCACGCGCTCGCATGATCTCCACCCTCGCGCTCGAGACCGGCGTCGAGGGAGTGGCACTTGGGTACCGGTTCGATATCGTATTGGCGGGTTCGAAAGCCACGCCGATGGTGCCCTGAGATGGGAATCGAAGCGGCGAACGCGAAGCGCACGCCCTCGCAGACGGTCGGCCCGTTTTTCCACGAGGCGCTGCGCTGGAAGGACGGCGGGCTCGTGACCTTCTCCGAGCCGGGTGAGCGCGTGGTCCTGCACGGTCGGCTGCTCGATGGCGCGGGGAACCCGGTGGCCGACGCGCTGGTCGAGACGTGGCAATTGACGCCTTCGGGCACCGTGCCAGCGACCGCGCCGGGCGCCTCGAAACCGCAGGGGTTCGGACGCGTGGAAACCGCGAAGGATGGCTCCTTTCAAATCGAGACGCTGATGCCCGGAGGCGATGGCGCGCCCTACATTGCCGTCACGATCCTGGCGCGCGGCCTGCTCAAGGCGTTGCGCACCCGGGTGTATCTCGCGCCCGAATCGCGGGTGCGTGCCGATCCGGGATTGGGGCCGCTGGCCGCGTCGCCGCGGCTTGCCACCCTGGTCGCGCAATCCACAGGCGGGGGACGGTTCCGCTGGGATGTGCGCGTGCAGGGCGACGGCGAAACCGTTTTCTTCGCCCCCTGAATCCATGGCCGGGAGCCTCATCGCCCGCACGCTCGCGCGGCCCTCCTTTGAATCGGCTTTTGCAGCGCCCGCATTCATAGGCGCGATGTTGGGTTTCGAGTCTGCCCTCGCGCAGGCCCAGGCCGAGGAAGGCCTGATCGACATGGCGGCGGCGAAGGCGATCGCCGCGGCGTGCGGGTCGATTCGAATCGATGCCGATGCGCTCGTGGCCGAGGGCAAGCGCTCCGCGACCCTTGCTGTGCCGCTGGTGCGGCTGTTGCGAGAGGAAGTCCGGCAAAGCGCGGGCGAATACGCGTCCCAGCTGCATTTCGGCGCAACCAGCCAGGACGTGCTCGATACCGCGATGGCAATGTGCCTCAAGACCTGCCTCGAGGAGGCCGATCGCGTGCTCGAGAGTGCGGTGCGCTCGCTCGCGCGGCGGGCGCGCGAGCATCGCGCCGCGCCAATGCTCGGACGCACGCTGATGCAACCCGCGATGCCGATCACCGCGGGCCTCAAGCTCGCGCGATGGGCGCTCGCGCTCGCGCAGGACCGCGAGCGCCTGGCGGAGGCGCAGGCCGTGGGCCTCGCGGTGCAGCTCGGCGGCCCGGTGGGCGCGCTCGAGGCGATGGGCGCGAAGGGCGCCGCGGTGCGCCACCGGCTGGCGATGCACCTGGGCCTTGCCGATGCGCGCGCGTGGCACTCCCACCGCAATGCGTGGCTCGACCTCCTCGGGCGAATGGCCCAGGCAGTCGCCACCGCGGGCAAGATCGCGCGCGACGTCTCGCTGATGGCGCAGCCCGAGGTGGGCGAGATGCTGGAATCGGCGCCGCGCGAGGGCGTCGGCGCCTCGAGCGCCATGCCCCACAAGCGTAACCCCGTGGCCTGTGTCCACGCGCTTGCCGCCGCGATCCGGATGCCGGGCCTCCTTGCCACCGCTCACCTCGCCTCGGCAGGCGAGCACGAACGGACGCTCGGTGGCTGGCAGGCGGAGTTCTCGGTCGTGCCCGAGATGGCGGGCGCGCTCGGATCGAGCCTCGATTTCCTCGACACCATCGCCGCCTCGCTAGTGGTGAATACCGATCGCATGAACGCGAACGTCGCGGCCTACGGCGAGGGGGGCACCGCCCCGAGTCTCGAGGTTGCCGTCGACGAGCTCCTCGCCGACCTCGCGCCTTACCTCACCTGAAGACCAAGGAACGCTCCATGAGCAAGGCCCACGCACGCGGCATGAAGACCCGTCGCCAGGTGCTCGGCGACGAATGGGTCGACCGCGCCATCGCGACCACGACTCCCTTCAACGCCGAGTTCCAGGACCTCATCACGCGCTATGCGTGGGATGAGATCTGGAATCGGCCCCATTTGCCGCGCAAGGTGCGACGCATCGTCGTGATCTCCCAATTGGTCGCTCTCGGCCACTGGGAGGAATTCGAGCTCCACGTTCGCGCCGCCCTGCAGTCGGGCGATCTCGACGCCGACGATATCAAGGAAGTGCTGCTGCAGTCGGCCGTGTATTGCGGCGTCCCTGCCGCCAACCACGCTTTCAAGGCGTGCCGAGAAGTGATGTCACAGCTCTCCGCTAGTGAATCCAAAGGGAGAAGGTCCGCGAAAGCGTCGCCCCGGAAACGGCAATGAAGCCTGTCGGGCTCCACTTCACCGATTCGAAAGGAGCCGGTGAGGCGGTCGTGTTGGTGCATGCGATCGGTTGCGACTTGCGCATGTGGGAGGAGCTCGCGGACGCGCTTGCCCACGACTACCGCGTGGTCTGCGTCGATGTGCGCGGCCACGGGAAGAGTCCGGTGGAGCCGCGCCCCTACTCGCTCAAGGGGCTGGGGGACGACGTCGCCGCGGTTCTCGATCGGCTCGACCTCTCCACGGTCCACTGGGTGGGCTTGTCCATGGGAGGCATGATCGGCCAGGCTTTCGCGCTCCGGCACGGCGGCCGCCTGGGAAAGCTGGTGATCGCCAACAGCACCAGCTCCTACGGCCCTGAAGGGCGGCAGATGTGGGAGGCGCGCGCCAGGTTGGTCGAGGAGGGTGGCGTTGCCGCGATCCGCGACATGGCCGCCACGCGATACTTCTCGGAGGTGTTTCGCGCGACCCGGCCAGGCATTGTGGAACGCGTCATGGAGCGGTTCGTCCAGACTCCGAAGGAAGGCTATCTGGGCTGTTGCGACGCCATCGCAGAATTGGATTTTTCCGCTGATCTGGGGCGAATCGCCGCGCCGACGCTGGTGATCGCAGGGGGGGGCGACGCGGGGACGCCACCGGCGATGTCGGAGGCAATTGTCCGCGGCATCCCGGGCGCTAGGCTCGCGGTGATTCCCGGCGCCGCGCACTTGTCGGCGGTGGAACAGCCCGCGGAGTTCAATGCGCTGGTGCGCGGCTTCCTCGATCGGGCGCAGTAACCGTTGGAACGCGCGCCATCAGTCTCGTATGTCCTGGAGAAACCATTCCGTCGGCAGCTCACGACCGATCCCGCGTCTCATGGCTTCCTCGTATGCCACCGCGGCCACAGCGTAAAACTGCGCGCCCTGGATGTTGCCGCGCTCCGAGTAGGTGATTTGCCGGTCTGACGTCCGGCCCGTCGTCTTTCCCCCCAGGATGTCCGCAAGCATGACGTCGGTGCCGGTTCCAGTAACGGCGGGAGCGCGCTTGCCCAGACGCCGTCGTTTCCAGAATTCGGCTTCCGGCCGCGCCATGTAGCCGAGATACTCATCTGCGGTCCCGAGCTCTGGTCGCCCCACGGGAGCGGGCGCCGTCCCAAGCCGCAAGGTCACGTCGAATCTCTTCCTGGCCGCATCGTCGGGCCGCCCTCCCACGGCGATCACGTGCATGCCTTCCTCCAACCATTCTCCCTTGATGACCGGGACCGCCGAGTCGGTGCAGCCCGCGAGGATATCGGCGCCGCGATAGACCTCGCGTGGATCGTCGAGTGCGACCGCCTCGACGCCGTACTTCTCCGCCATCTCGACGGCGTACCTCTCCCGATTCGCTTTGGTCGGGCTGTACACCTGAAGCCGCTCGATCCCGCACACGCGAAGCAGCGACTCGACGTGCGAGCGCGCCATTCCGCCCGAGCCGAGCATTCCCAGGACCCGCGAATTCCTGCGCGCCATGATCCTCGCGCCGATGGCCCCGTCGGCCGCGACGCGCAGGTGCTGCAGGTAGCCATCATTGATGATCGCCAGGGGCTCGCCGTTCTCCACGCGGGTCAGGAAAATAAGCCCGCAGAAAAGACCGGGCCGGACGCAGAACTTCTCTTCCGTGTGCGCGCCGTTGTACTCCCGCTCCTCCAGCACATCCGACTTCATGCGAATCGCGAAGTAGCCCGATGTCGAGCCGCCCTCCATCGTGCCCCACTGATAGAAGCGTCCCGGAGTCTGCGTGGGGATGCGGATGTCGATCCGCGGGCGGCACACGGCCTCCTTCTCGATGAGCTGGCGGTACGAGTGCTCCAGCGCCTCGATCGTCATCTGGGCCGTCAGCACCTTCTGCATGTCCTCGTTGTTCAGCAGTATCGTCATCGGCGTTTATCCGTTTCGGTCATTTTTCTGAGAGCTAAAAACCCACTACGAAAGCCGCTCCGGCAACGCCCAGCGCCGCGGCGAGCACCAGCGCCGGCGTGAGCGACTCGCGCTTTCGCAGGAATGCCGCGCCGAGGAAGAGCGTCACGAACACCTCGAGCGACGTGATCAATGCCACCCGCGACATGGGGCTTTCGCCCAGCGCGGCGAAGTAGAGGATTTGGCCGAACGAGCTCATCACCCCCGCGCCCATGAGCCAGTAATTCGGATGTTCGAACGTGGAGCGCACGGCCTTCGCATAATCCTTGTTGAAGGAAGCCGTGACGAGGAACAGCAGCGCGCCGACGATGCAGCCGACCATCGCGCCCAGGAACGCGTCGTGCGCTTCGGCGAGGCCCATCTTGCGCAGCAGGTATCCGGTCGCATAGCCCAATGCCGATATCGGCCCGTAGATATATCCGATGTTGCGAAGCGCGCGTCCCCTGGCATCGCCATCACCGCCACGCCAGCCCCGCCACTCGCCCGCCAGCAGCACGGCGAAGCTCGCTGCGATGAATACCAGCCCGATGGCCAGGCCTCCGGTCAGGCTCTCGCCCAGCACCAGCACCCCCAGTACCACGGCGAAGAACGGATTGAGGCGCTTCATCGCCGAGGAACGCATCGCCCCCAGGTGTTGGACCGACGCGTAGAAGAACACGCGCCCGATGAACGCAGTGAAGACGCCGGCACCGGCAAACCAGATCAACGCACGCAACGTCACCGGCTCGAAGCCCCGTGCGTATCCGAGGGCGATCCAGCCGATGCCCGCGATCGCGGAGGTCAGCAGCAGCGAGATGAATGCCCCGTTGTCCTCGCCGCCGGGACGCGCGCCGCGGGAGAGGGTGACGTTGGAGATCGAGAAGCAGGCTGCCGACGCGAGGGCGAGGCCATCGCCGAGCTGCGAAGGCTCGAGGCTCACAGGATGCCCGGGATCCAGCGCTTCGAGCGGCGGCAGTACTCGCGGTAGGACTCGCCGAAGAGCGCCTCGAGGTGGCGCTCATCGGCGCGCACTCTGCCATCGAACCAGGCCGCGTGGACGGCGAACACCGCGGCACCAGCCCAGGACTGCAGCAGGACCGCGAGGCCGGAGAAAAAGAGGAGGTGGCCGAGATACATGGGATTGCGAACCCAGCGATAAGGACCCACCTCGACGATTCGGTCGGGAGGAATCGAAATACCCGGCCCTCCTCCCCCTTCACGCGTACGGAAGCTGCCGACCCACCGGTATTGGAGGTAGCCCCATGCGAGTAGCGGCAGGGCCCAGAAGTTGAGGCGGGGAATGCCTTGCTGGAACAGCGCCTCGATGGCGAAGAGGGCAATCGGCCAGACGATGAACGTTCGGTTGGAGGTGCTCTTGAGCCAGCGCAGGGGACCGCGGGTCACCCTATAGGGACTCCGCCTTCGGGGTCTCGCCCATCGGCATCACGAAGATGAAGAGGTTGGCCACGACGATCGTCCCCGCCAGGAACCAGAAGACCGCCCCAAGGCCATAGCTGTCAGCGATGATCCCCGCCGCGAGGGGCGCCACGGAAGCACCCAGCGACTGCGCGCCGAACAGGATCCCGATGCTGGTTCCGCCCATGTTCTTCGGCGTGGTCTCGAGGATCCATGCCTGCATCACCGGCCGAATCGCGTACAGGAAGAACCCGAGCGCCGCGATGAAGAACACGAAGGCGGGTGAGCCGCCCGCGAGTGCCATGCAGACCAGCACCGCGCCCGACATGAGCATGCTCGTCATCATGATGCGGCGCCGCCCCATCGAGTCGGAAAGATGTCCGGCGATGGGTGACGCGGCAAAGCCCGCCGCTTGCAGCGCGAACATGCCGGCGCCCACCCACAGGGGCGAATAGCCCATTTCGTAGGCGAGGTAAACCGGCAGGAACGTGAGCAGCGCATTCTGCGTCATCGAGCGGAACGCCGAGCTGGTAGTCAGGAGCACGAGGCTACGGTTGCGGAAAAGCGCCGGGACACCCCGGAAATAGTCCCGCAGCGTTTGCGAAGGCGCGTCGTCCGGCGTGACACCTGCCTTGGACGCCACGCGCATCGTGCCGAGCAGGGCCAGTATGAGGAAGGCCATCACCAGGCCGGGCACCACGTTCACGATCACCACCTCGCGCCAGGTGAGCCAGGTAAGCAGCACGCCCACCGCGAGCGGAGCGAGCGCCTCGCCCGCGTTGCCGCCCATGCCATGGATGGACAACACCAGGCCCTTGCGTTCCGGGTAGCGGCGCGCGAGGGTCGGGATGGCCGTCGGATGCCACAGGCTGTTGCCGAACCCCACCAGGGACACGCAGGCCAGAAGCATGAGATACCCGGAGGTGAATCCCATCAGCAGGTAGGGAAAGCCGACCCAGAAAAGCGACAGCGCCATCAGCAGGCCCTTGCGGCCCACGGTGTCGACCAGGATCCCGCCGGGGACGTTGGCGATCGCCCCGGCCAGGTACTGGCAGGTCATGACGAGGCCGATCTGGCTGTAGCTGAGGCCGAGCTCCTTGCCGATGATCGGCAGCAGCAAGTAGAAGGTTGCCGGGTACCAGTGCGTGAGCGCGTGGCCGATTGTGATCAGCCAGACTTCCCTGAACGATCTTCCGGGCGCATTCTCCGGAACGGCAATCGACGCGCTCATCGGGTTTACGGCTTCCGACTCAACGACCTTTATTGGTGACCGTGTCCTCGAACAGCTTGCTCCACTTGTCGGCCTCATCGAGGCTGCGAACCGGGTCGGTGGTCACGATCTTCATGCCCTTCAGCGGCGATTCGACCTTGCTGTTGGTCGGAACATAGTCGATGCTCACCATCGCCTTCTGGCCCTCGGGACCGAGCATGTACTCGTAGAAGAGGAGCGCCGCCGCGGGATGCGGCGATTTGCGGGTTACCCCGATTGCGTTGGAGCGCGCGATGGCCGGCTCGATGACGAACCAGTCAATCGGCGCGCCCTTCTCCTTGGCCTGCTGCGGCATGTAGTTGTAGACGGTGAGCGCCATCGGCACCTCGCCGGAAACGACCATGTTGTTGAGCAGCGTGTGGCCCTTGCGGGGGGAGATGCCGTTGGTCGCCACAAGCTTCTTGAAGAATTCCACGCCCTTCTGCTCACCCATCTGGCTCACGACGGTCGCGAACCAGTCGTCGTTCTTGACCTCGATCCCGAGCTTGCCCTTCCATTTCGGATCGAGAAGATCCTGGTAGGTCCGGGGCAGGTCGGCCTTCTTCACCGCATTGGTGTTGTACGCCTGGACCCAGACCGACAGGATGGTCGCGGCCCACTCCCGGTGCGTGGGCACCGAGCCGGCGAGGAGATCCTTGTGCACCGGGGTGGCGACCGCCTGCAGGACCTTCTCGCGCGACAGCGCTTCCATCTCCGGAGACCCGAAATGGATGGCGTCGACCTCATTTCTCCCGGCGCGGGCCTCCTGCACGGTGCGCTGCAGGACCTTGTCGGTTCCCGCACGCCACACCGTCACCTTGATGCCGTACTTCTCCTCGAACGGCTTGATGATCGACGGCAGGTCCTTCTCGGCGATGGTCGTGTAAAGGGTCAGCGCGCCCTCTTTCTTCGCTGCCGCAGTGATCTTGTCCATGCGGTCGCGCCCTTCATAGGTCGCGAGATTCTGGGCGGCCAGCGGAAGCGCGATCAGCGAGGCGAGGCCGGCAAGCAGCAGCGTGGTGGGTTTCATCGCGTTACTCCTAATGATTGAGGTTCTCCTCGAAATGCCGCGGCACGAAACCGCGGCCCTCCGGGGTGGGCTCGGTCGGGCGAGGAATCACCGATTTCTGGAACAGCATGTTCATGAACATGAGCATCGGCTTGGGCTTGATCACCAGCGCGCGCGCCGGCTTGACCGCGTCGTCGTTGAAGTGCTGATGGACGCAGTTCATATGCACGATCGCGACATCCCCGGCCGACCAGTCGTAACGGACGCCGTCGTGGATCTCGTAGCCCTTGCCATCGAGGATGTAGAACGCGGCCTCGTTCACGTGCCCGTGCTTCTGCGTCCTGCCGCCCGGGGCGTATTCCTCGAGGTGCACGTGCAGGGTCTGCGTGAGGCCGTCCTCGGGCTCGATGAAGTGCTTGCTGAACGACTGTGGGCCGTCGTTGAAAAGCAGGTCCTTCCCCTTGATAACGCGCGGCGCCGCGCGCAGGCGCGTCAGCTCGTCCTTCAGGCTGTACTGGCCCTGAATGCCGCGGACGAAGACGCGGTCCTTCTTGCTGCTGTAGTGCGATTCCTTGCCCATGATTTGGCCTTTCGCGCCTGGCGCCCTATTTCTTCTGCTGCTTCAGGAAAAGCTCCTCGTACGCCTTTTCCCATTTCTGGTACTCGTCGAGCGCCACGCGCGCATCCACGAACTTCATCGGGATCTTCTGCAGCGGTGTGTCCACCTTCTTGCTGGTGGGGACGAAGTCGCGCCCCGCGAGGATCGTCTGGCCTTCTGGGCTGATCTCGAAATCGTAGAAGAGGACGGCCGCGTGGGGGTTGGGCGCGTTCTTCGCCACCCCAATCCCGTTGGGCCGCGCGATGGCCGGGCCGATGTGGAACCAGTCGATCGGGGCGCCCTTCTCCTTGAACTGCTGTGCCTTGTAGTTGTAGACCGTGAGCGCAAACGGAATTTCGCCCGAGACGACCAGCTGTGTGAGCAGGGTATGACCCTTGCGCACCGACATGCCGTTGTTCGCCACGATGTCGCTGAAGACCTTCTTGGCGCGCGCCTCGCCCAGTTCGGCGTACTGACCGGCGAGCCAGTCGGCGTCTTCCTGTTCGATGCCGAGCTTGCCCTTCCACTTCGGTTGCGCGAGCTCCTCCCAGGTCTTGGGAATGTCTTCCTTCTTCACCAGGTTGGTGTTGTACGCCTGTACGAACACGTTCAGCCGCGTGCCGACCCATTCGCCGTGGGGGCGGATTGCCTGTTCGATCAGATCCTTGAGATGGGGCGAGGCGACCTTTTGCAGGATCTTCTCGCGGCTCATCGACTCGAGCTCGGGGCCGTTGGTCTCGGCGACATCCATGGCGGCGCGGTTGGCGC
>JANNKG010000382.1:0-7008 GCA_031396185.1 Burkholderiales bacterium
ACGACCAGTCTGGCAATGTATCTCAGGATTATCCCGTTCAATTGAACTATTACCCATCCGAGTTCTATGCCCAGTATGGCCAGACCACCCCAGGCATCCTTACCCTGCGGTTCACCGCCTCCTGGCAGCAGAGGAAGGTGCCGGTGAGATTCGCCGCCACCACCTCGTTCCACTTCTCCAGCGGCAGGTCTTCCATGGGCATCGCCGGTGCTCCCGTCCCGGCGTTGTTGAAGAGCACGTCGAGGCGCCCGAAGGTCTCTTTCGTCCTGGCGAAGAGCGCTTTTACCGACGCTGCATCGGCGACGTCCACGCGCACCGCCAGCGCCTGGCTGGCGGGCACGCCGGATTCCTTGATCGCCGCCTCCAGCAGATCGAGGCGCCGGCCGGTGAAGACCACGCGGTAGCCTTCCTTCAGCAGTGCGAGCGCGCTCGCCTTGCCGATGCCGGCGCTGGCTCCGGTGATGAGGGCGACCTTCCCGGCGCCGCTCAAGCGAGCTCCTCGAGCACTTCGCGAAGCGTGGAGAACATCTGGTCGATGTGCGCGTCTTCGACGATGAGCGCGGGGGCGAGCGCGATGATGTCCCCGGTCTGTCGCACCAGGACGCCCTTTTCGAAACAGCGCAGGTATGCCTCGAAGCCACGGGCATTGGGCGCGCCCGGCCGCGGTGCGAGCTCCACCGCACCCACGAGCCCGATGTTGCGGATATCCACCACGTTTTTTACTCCCTTCAGGGAGTGCAGGACGTTCTCGAACTTGGGCGCCATCCGCGCGGCGCGCGCGAACAGGTGCTCGTCTTCGTAGAGTTGCAGGGTGGCGATGCCGGCAGCGCACGCGAGGGGATGCGCCGAGTAGGTGTAGCCATGGAAGAGTTCGATGGCCCCGGGCGCGCCGACCATGAACGCCTGGTGGATCTCGGAGGAAACCACGACGCCGCCCATGGGTACGGTGCCGGATGTGATCCCCTTGGCGAACGTGATCATGTCCGGCACGACGCCGAAGTGGTCTGCGCCGAAGTTCGACCCGAGGCGTCCGAAGGCCGTGATCACCTCGTCGAAGATCAGCAGGATGCCGTGTTTTTTGGTGATCTCGCGCAGCCGCTGCAGGTATCCCTTCGGGGGAACCAGCACGCCGGTGGAACCGGCCATCGGCTCGACGATCACCGCGGCGATGGTGGAGGCGTCGTGCAGCGCGACCAGGCGCTCGAGTTCGTCGGCGAGGTAGGCGCCGTGTTCGGGCTGGCCCCGGGAGAAGGCGTTGCGCTCGGGAAGGTGGGTGTGCGGCAAGTGGTCGACGCCAGCCAGCATGGCGCCGAACATCTTGCGAACCGTGGAAATGCCCCCGACGGAGATGCCGCCGAACCCCACGCCGTGATAGCCGCGCTCGCGCCCGATCAGCCGGGTGCGTGCCCCCTCGCCGCGCGCGCGCTGCCAGGCGATGGCGATCTTGAGTGCCGAGTCCACCGCCTCCGAGCCGGAATTGCAGAAAAACACGTGGTCGAGGCTTTCGGGGGCGAGGGCGACGATCCGGTTGGCCAATTCGAAGGCAAGCGGGTGGCCCATCTGGAAGGCCGGCGCGTAGTCCATCGTCGCGGCCTGCTTCTGGATCGCTTCGACGATCGGCTTGCGGCCGTGGCCTGCATTGCAGCACCACAGGCCTGCGAATCCGTCGAGGACCCGTTGGCCATCGACGGTGGTGTAGTACATGCCTTCGGCCGCGGCCATCATGCGGGGATGGGCCTTGAACTGGCGATTGGCCGTGAACGGCATCCAATAGGCTTCGAGATCCGCCGGGGCCAGGCGCAGCTGGTCGGAAAGAATGGTCATGGGAGGTTTTCCTTCGGAGGGACCTCAATTTACCCCATGTGCAAGAGGCTTGTCGGACGCCACCGACGAAGGAATGGGCATTGCTCCGGCATTGGGTGCCCCGAGGCGGGCGTTAAGGTGTGGCAGGTTCCACTTATCCGTTGGAGACACATCAATGATGAAACGCAAATTGCTGCTGGCCACGCTGGTTGCTGCGTCGCTCGGCTTTATCGCCATTCCGGCTTCGGCTGAAGTGGGGATCTACCTCGACGTCGCGCCGCCGGCGCCCCACCACGAGGTCATGCCGAGTGCGCGTCCGGGATACGCTTGGCAGCCGGGTTACTGGCAATGGCGCGACGGGCGCCACGTCTGGGCGCGGGGGCACTGGGTGCGCGAGCGCAAGGGCTACTTCTGGCATCCGAGCCGTTGGGAAGAGCGCAATGGCCGCTGGCAGTTCGAGCGGGGCCGTTGGGATCGCCAGCGTTGGGCCGATAATCGCCGCGGTCCGGGCGGCGATCGTGACCGCGACGGAATTCCCAACGCCACCGACCGCGATCGCGATGGCGACGGAGTGCGCAACCGCCGGGATGCAGCGCCGGATAATCGGCGCGTGCAGTAACCGCAGCCGGCAATAAAACGAGGGGCGCGCCCGCAAGGGTGGCGCCCCTTTTTCCGTGTAAACCGGGCCCGGTGCCGGTGCGTTGAAGGGCCACGGAGGTAGCCCATGAAAAAGCTGATTCTCGGAAGCTTGATCGCGGCGACGCTCGTGGGGAGCTCGATCCCTGCCGCCGCGCGAACCAACGTCGATTTCGTCGTGAACGTCGGCCCGCCGGCGCTGCACTATGAGCACGTCCCTGCGCCGCGGGCGGGGTTGGTGTGGGTGCCGGGTTATTGGGATTGGCGCTTCGAGCGCTATCGCTGGGTGCGCGGCCACTGGACGCGGCATCGCCCAGGGTATTACTACGAGCCGGTCAGGTGGGCGGGCCATCACGGGCACCACTATCGGCACGGCGGCCGTTGGCGCGACAGGGATGGCGACGGCGTACCCAATCGTTACGACCGCGCGCCCTACAATCCCTACTGGCGCTGAACGAACCTTGTTGAGGTGCTGTCTTTGCCGGCGCGTAACGCGCGTCGGCACTTTTTTTGAAATCGGCGTAAGAAATTCCCGCGCTTCCACGATGACCCCCCTTGAGGGTGCGCTGCGGGTTGGCACGGCGCTTGCAACGAGTCTTTCCGCAAGTTCCAACTCAATCCAATCCACATCCCTTAGGAGGACCACATGCGCAAGCTCGCGCCCGCCTTTATCCTGACCTCGATTGTTGCCCTTGCCAGCGGCTCCGCCCTTGCATTCGGTGACATGAACAAAGCCAAGAAGTCCCCGAGCACTGAAACCTCTACCTCAGTGACTACGCCGGCTTCGAGCTCCAGCTACACCACGCCGTCGTCGGCGCCTGGCAGCAGCTACACCTCCTCGACGACGCCGTCGACCAGCAGCGACAATATTTCGAAGCCGAACGCGAGCGTTGGCGCCAGCGGCTCGGCGGGAACGATGAACTCGACCTCCTCGACCGGCAGCATGTCCTCGGGCAGCACGATGTCTTCGGGCACCACCATGGCCCCCATGGGCATGAACAAGTCCTCGACGGACACCATGGCGATGGACAAGGACAAGTCGAAGATGAACAAGAAGCAAGGGGCCCAGAACGACGGCCGTTGCGACGCCTTGAAATATCCGAACAGCCGTGACCTGCCGAAGGATTGCCTCGAAAAGTCGGGCACGGGCGCGGCAGCGGCCACTACTGCCCAGGGTCAGTTGGGTGGTGGTGACGGCGCGGGTTCGGCGGGTGCGGGCGCGGGCGCAGGTTCGGCCGGCGGCGCGGGCTCGGGTGGAGCCAGCAAGTAAGGCAATGTCTGACGCTGGTGCCAGCCGAGACCGACACATGGAAAGGACTCGGCTGGCATTGCGCACGCTACTTCGTGGGTAACGTAACGGTTGGATAACTCATTTGGAGGTGGCCGACATGTGGACTCGACGTGTGCTTCTTGCGACGATGGTCGCAGTGGCTGCGATGTCGCTTCCGCGCCAGGTTCCGTCTTCCTGGAATGTCGGGCTGGGTAGCCCCCAAGTCGCATCGAGCTCGCTGCGTTAACCCCGTTCTAGCAGTCAACCGAATGCCGGCGCCGTAACGCCGGCATTTGCTTTTTCCGGCGGTGGGCCCATGATGTTGTTTTTTATTCATGCGACTCATCACCTACTCCTCCGGCCCCACCGGCACCGCGCGCTTGGGCGTTCGCGTCGGCCACCGGGTTCTTGACGTCGAACTGGCTTCGCGGGTCGACGGGCAACCGCTGCCAAACACCATGAAGGGGTTGCTCCGCGAAGGCCGCGGTGCCCTGTCACGGGTGCGGGCTCTCGCCAAGGCGGCACAATCTAGCGCGGGCCGCTATGCCGGTGCGATGCACGAGGAGCGGGCCATCCGCTTCCTGCCGCCGGTGCCCGACGCCGGCAAGTTCCTGTGCCTGGGCACGAACTATCGATCGCACCTCGCGGAGGGGAAGAAGCACGACCGCAGCAAGGAAATGTCCGACGAGGTTGGAGTCGTGAAGCTCAACACCAGCCTGGTCGGCCACAACGCAAAGGTCGCGAAGCCCGCCGGAGTCGAGCACCTGGATTACCGGCCCGAGCTGGTCTTCGTGATCGGCAAGCGCGCGCTGGGAGTCACGGCCGACGACGACGCGATGGATTACGTGGTGGGCGTGACCATCCTCAACGGACTCACCGACCGCGACATGCGGAAAGGCGAAGGGACAGACGCGCACGGCTTCGGTCCGTTGGGCCCGGAGATCGTGACCCTCGACGAGATACCCGATCCGTACGACCTGTGGATGACGTGCGCCGTCAATGGTGAAGAGCGCATGCGCGTGAACACCGGCGAGCACATCTGGAAGATCACGGACATCCTCCAGCACTTCTCGCGCAGCTCCCCGGTCGAGCCGGGCGACATGTTCTCGATCGGAGCTCCCGCGAGCGCCCCGGCGGGAAAGGTCGCCAACGACCCTGGCCTGAAGGTCGGCGATGTCCTGGAATGCTCGATCGAGGGTGTCACGACCCTTCGCACCACCATCGTCGCTCCGTAACCGGCATCCAAGCCGGAGTCGTCCTACGCTTTGTCTGGCGAGGCAGCCGACGCGCAAAGCGGAACCGGCTGGCAGAGCCCGGGCGGCTCCATAGCTATTGTTTCTTCATGTCTCCCAGCGCGGTTAGCGCATCGACCGGAGGAAGTGAACATGAAGACGATCCAGAAAATCATCTATTCCGGTTTCGCGGCCTGCGCCCTCGCCAGCGCCTCGATGCCGGCGTTCTCGTGGCACGTATCGCCCGATGTCGATTTCGAGTGGTACGCCAACATCGGCAAGCCCGTGGTCGGCTACGTGGAGGTCGCTCCTGCGCCTCGTCCCGGCTATGTCTGGGCGCCCGGTCGCTACGAATGGACTGGCACGCGCCAGGTCTACACCCCGGGCGCCTGGGTGGTCGACGACTATGACCGCCAATCGAAGGCCTACCTCGACGGCAAGACCACCACTTTTGCCACCGGCCCGCTCGAGCTGCGCGATCGCGACGGCAACGTGATCCCCGTGACCCCCGAGGCATACCCCATCGATTCAACACGCAGGTAGCCACCGACCTTCCTGCTCCTGGGCCGGCGCGGAGAAATCCCCGCCGGCCACTTTTTTTGCCGCGCTGAGAGGGTGGCGAAGTAGGGTATGCTTGCGGGCTTTCCCGAGCCAACCACAGCAAGATCCGGCATTTCCCATGGCACAGTTCGTCTACACGATGATCCGCGTGAGCAAGGTTGTTCCGCCCAAGCGCACCATCATCAAGAACATTTCCCTCTCCTTCCACCCCGGTGCAAAAATCGGCCTGCTGGGATTGAATGGCGCCGGCAAGTCGACGGTGCTCAAGATCATGGCGGGCATCGACAAGGAGTACGAGGGCCAGGCCACGCCGATGCCCGGGATCCGGATCGGATACCTGCCGCAGGAGCCGCAGCTCGAGCCGGGACACACGGTGCGAGAAGCCGTGGAGGAAGGTTTGGGCGAGGTCTTCACCGCGAAGAAGCGCCTCGACGCCGTCTATGCGGCCTACGCGGAGCCCGACGCCGATTTCGACAAGCTCGCCGCCGAGCAGGAGAAGCTCGAGAAGCTGCTGGCATCCGCCGATTCCTCGACGCTCGATACGCAGCTCGAAGTGGCGGCCGACGCGCTGCGGCTGCCGCCGTGGGACGCAAAAGTGGACAACCTCTCGGGCGGCGAGAAGCGTCGCGTGGCGCTTTGCCGGCTGCTGGTCTCGAAGCCGGACATGCTGCTGCTCGACGAGCCGACGAACCACCTGGACGCCGAGAGCGTCGAATGGCTCGAACAGTACCTGGTGCGGTTTCCCGGAACCGTGGTGGCGGTCACCCACGATTGCTACTTCCTCGACAACGCCGCCGAGTGGATCCTCGAGCTCGACCGCGGCACCGGCATCCCCTACAAGGGAAATTACACCGATTGGCTCGAGCAGAAACGCGACCGGTTGCAGAAGGAAGAGTCCACCGAGAGCGCGCGGCAGAAGTCGATCAAGAAAGAGCTCGAATGGGTTCGCAAGAACGCCAAGGGCCAGCAGACCAAGAACTCCGCGCGCCTGAAGCGCTTCGAGGAGCTCAACTCCTACGAATACCAGAAGCGAAACGAGACCGCGGAGATCTTCATCCCCGTGGCCGAGCGCCTGGGCAATGAGGTGATCGAGTTCGAAGGCGTGTCGAAGGCCTACGGCGACCGGCTGCTGATCGACAACCTCTCATTCAAGATTCCGCCGGGAGCGATCGTCGGCATCATCGGCCCCAACGGCGCGGGCAAGTCGACGCTCTTCCGCATGATCACCGGAAAGGAAAAGCCCGACTCCGGCACCATCACCGTCGGCCACACGGTGAAGCTCGCCTACGTGGACCAGTCGCGCGATTCGCTGCCCAACGACAAGAATGCATGGGAGGCGATCTCCAACGGCCAGGACATCCTTACCATCGGCAAGTTCGAGATCCAGTCGCGCGCCTACCTCGGCCGCTTCAACTTCAAGGGCCAGGACCAGCAGAAGCTCGTGGGCAACCTCTCCGGGGGCGAGCGCGGGCGCCTGCACCTCGCCAAGACGCTGCTCGAGGGCGG
>JANNKG010000045.1:0-2079 GCA_031396185.1 Burkholderiales bacterium
GCGATCGCGCGCCACGACCCGGCGGCCGCGCGCGCGGCGATGCGCCGGCACATGAACCAAGCAGCCAAGCGCTTCAGCACCAGCTGGGACAAGAGGAAACGGATCAAATGACAACAGGCGACGAGCACGTCCTCAACGAAGCCGGCGAGTTCCAGATCCAGGACGAAGCGGTGGACCTTTCCCACTACCGCATCGAGGACTGGATTTCGCTGGTCATTTTCTGGGTCCTGGCGCTGGTGATTTTCTACCAGTTCTTCACGCGCTATGCGCTCAATGACTCGGCCTCGTGGACCGAGGAGATCGCGCGCTACCTGTTGATCGCCACCGCATTCGTCGGCGCGGCGGTGGGCGTGCGCAAGAACAACCACATCCAGGTCGACTTCCTCTATCGCCTGCTGCCGCCCACGCTGACCCGGCCGCTCTCGACCTTCGTCGACATCGTGCGCATTGTCTTCTTCGGTTATTGCGCGTGGCTCACCGTCGCGCTCATGCAGAAAATCGGCTCATCGCGCATGGCGATCATCGACTGGCCGATCGGCATCCTCTACGCCTTCGTGGTCCTCGGCTTCGTCCTCATGACGTGGCGCGCCGCGGGCGTGGCGATCGACAACTGGCAGCGCGGCTACTCGGTGCTCGAGCGCCCCGAGCTCGCCGACGAGATGAAGTGATGGGACCGGGAACCTTCAAGCTCCTCTTCCTGGGCCTCATGGGCTCCGGGATTCCCGTGGCGATCGCCATGGCCGGCGCCTCCCTGGTCTACGTGATGGCGACCGGCAACATCCCCGACTACGTGGTGATCCACCGCATGGTGGGCGGCCTCGATTCCTTCCCGCTCCTCGCCGTGCCGTTCTTCATCCTCGCCGGCAACCTGATGAATTCCGCCGGCATCACCAACCGCATCTACAACTTCGCCCTCTCACTGGTTGGATGGCTGCGCGGCGGCCTGGGCCACGTGAACGTCGTGGGATCGATGATCTTCGCGGGCATGTCCGGCACCGCCATCGCCGATGCCGCGGGCCTGGGCACCATCGAGATCAAGGCGATGACGGAGCACGGCTACTCGAAGGAGTTTTCGGTCGGCGTGACCGCCGCCTCCGCGACCCTCGGACCCATCATCCCGCCGTCGCTGCCGTTCGTGATCTACGCCCTGTTCGCCAACGTGTCGGTGGGCGCGCTCTTCCTGGCGGGAATCCTCCCCGGCCTGGTGATGGCGATCCTCATGATGATCACGGTTGCCTTCTTCGCGCACCGCAACAAGTGGGGCGCGGACGTGCCGTTCCAATGGCCGCGCGTCCTGAAGGCGCTCGGCGAGCTCGCCATCGTGCTCGGATGGCCGGCCGCGATCTTCTACCTGGTCTCCGAGGACGGGCCGGGATGGCAGCCCCAACTGACCGTGTTGCTTGGCCTGGTGCTGCTCTTCAGCGCCGACTGGAAGTTCAAGTTCAACGCGGTGCTGCCGATCATGACTCCGGTGCTGCTCATCGGCGGCATGACGACCGGCGTCTTCACCGCCACCGAGGGCGCGATTGCCGCGTGCGTCTGGGCGCTTTTCCTCGGCGTGGTCTGGTACCGGACCGTGAACTGGAAGAAGCTCATCAAGGTGTCGATGGACACCGTCGAGACGACTTCGACGGTGCTGCTGATCGTGGCCGCGGCATCGATATTCGGGTGGATGCTCACCGCCACCCGCACCACCGAGATGATCGCCACCTGGGTGCTGTCGGTCGTGAGCACGCCGGCGGGCTTCCTGTTGCTCGCGAACCTGCTGATGCTGTTCGTGGGATGTTTCCTCGAGCCCACCGCCGCGATCACCATCCTGGTCCCGATCCTGCTGCCGATCGTGCGCCAGCTCGGCATCGACCCGGTGCACTTCGGCCTGGTGATGGTGCTGAACCTCATGATCGGGCTGCTGCATCCCCCCATGGGACTGGTGCTGTTCGTGCTGGCGCGGGTCGCCAAGCTCTCGGTCGAGCGCACCACGATGGCGATCCTGCCGTGGCTGGTTCCGCTCCTGATCAGCCTCGCGATAGTGACGTATATTCCTTCGATCAGCCTCTGGCTGCCGTCCCAGTTCCGCTA
>JANNKG010000399.1:0-6947 GCA_031396185.1 Burkholderiales bacterium
CAACGAGGAGGCGCTGCGCAAGTCGAAGGACGAGATCCAGAGCCTCGCGCTGGCCGCCAACACCGCGCGCGAGCAGGAGAAGAGCCGCATCGCCCGCGAGCTCCACGACGAGCTGGGCCAGGCCCTTACCGCGCTCAAGATTGACGTGGGCTGGCTGCGGGAGCACGCGGGAGAGCCGACGCCGGAGGTGAGCGACAAGCTTCACGCGATGCAGGTGCTCCTGGACGGCACCGTGGCGGCGGCGCGGCGCATCTCGGCGGAGCTGCGCCCCCTCATGCTCGACGACCTGGGCCTCACCGCCGCCGCCGAATGGCTGGTAGACAACTTCGCCAGCCGCACCGGCATCGCATGCGAGCTTGCCATGGGCACCGGAGATCTTGATTTGCCGGACCCCTACGCCACCACCGTGTTTCGCGTGCTGCAGGAAAGCCTCACCAATGCGGCCAAGCATTCCGGCGCCACGCAGGTCGAAGTCATCCTGGAGCGCGATGCGAACCAGGTCGTGCTGACGGTGCGCGACAACGGCCGCGGCTTCTCCGCGGCTCAACCGCGCAGCCCCGGCTCCTATGGGCTCCTCGGAGTGCGCGAGCGCGCCCACCTCGTGGGCGGGGTTGTGGCCATCGAGAGCGAGCCCGGGCGCGGCACGCGCATCGAGCTGCGGGTGCCCGCGGCCGGCGCCGAGGCGGCGCCATGATCCGCCTGGTCATCGCCGACGACCACACCATCGTGCGCGAGGGCTTGAAGCAACTGCTTACGGCCGCGGGCGATATCGAGGTGGTCGGCGAGGCGCAGGACGGCCACGAGGTGATGGAGCGGGTGCGTGGCCTCGAATTCGACCTGCTCCTGCTCGACATGTCGATGCCGGGAAAGAGCGGCATCGAGCTCATCAGGCAGGTGCACGCGGAGAAGCCCAAGCTGCGCATCGTCGTGCTGAGCATGCACGAGGAGCACCAGTACGCGGTGCGCGCGATCCGCGCCGGCGCCGCGGGCTACCTCACCAAGGAAAGCGCCTCGCTCCAGCTGGTGGCGGCGATTCGCAAGGTGGCCGGGGGCGGCGCCTTCATCAGCGCCGAAGTCGCGCAACAGCTGGCCCTCGGCGCAATGCCGGGCGCCACCGGACCGCTGCACGCGGCGCTCTCCGACCTCGAGTTCCAGGTCCTGAAGCTGATCGCCGAGGGCAAATCGGTGTCCGACATCGCCGAACGCCTCAACCTGTCGGTCAAGACGGTGAGCACGCACAAGTCGAACATCCTGCAGAAGATGAACATGACCACCTCCGCGGAGCTGATCCGCTACGCGATCAACCAGCGGCTGGTGGACAACTTCCAGGACTGAGAGCCGCTTTTGCGCTGGATCAAGCCCCTCCCGGGCCGGCGAGGGACGATCGCTCCATGAGCCCCCTCTTTCCCTCGCCCGCCGCGGACTTCGACCACCCCCTGGAAATCCTCGACGGTTGCCACCAGCGCATCCTGCGCCAGTGCACGCTCATCGACGCGATCGCCGCGCGCCTGGCGAGCCACCCTGCCGATCCCGAGGCGCGAGACGCCGCGCGAGCGGTGGTGCGCTTCTTCGACACCGCCGGCGCCGCGCACCACCGCGATGAGGAAGAGGACTTGTTTCCGGCGCTGGTCCATTACGTGCCGTCACTGGAACTCAACGCGACGCGCGCCCTCCTCGCGCGCCTGCGCGTCGACCACGCCAACCTCGATGCGGCCTGGCGAGAGATGCGCGGCACGCTGATGGCGCTGGCATCGGGCGGGGAGCCGAACCTGTCCATCGAGGCCGCGCAGGCCTTCGGCGCGGCTTATCGCCGCCACATCGCGCTCGAAGAAGCCGAGCTGCTGCCGCTCGCGCGACGCGTGCTCGACACCCGGCTGGTCGCCCGCTTGGGTGAGCGCATGGCGCGCCGCCGCGGCGCCCCACCGCAGTAGTACCCCATCGGTCCCCAGTCCTAGGAAAACTCCTAGGCTCCGTCTAGGACCGCCGCCCATCGGTCGAATCATCCAACGCTGATGGGCCCCGGCAGGTGCGACGCCGACAATGGCGTCAATGGATTCGAAACGCGCCACCCACGTATACATCGTCGACGACTCGGCCTCGATCCGCACGCGGCTCGCCGACATGCTCGGCCGAATTGCCGGCGTGTGCGTCGTCGGCGCGGCGGCCACTGCGCCCCAGGCGGTGGTCGACATCCTCGCCCTGCGGCCCGACTCCGTGCTGCTCGACCTGAACCTGCAAGGCTCGAACGGCATGCAGGTGCTGCGCGCAGTCCATGGCGAGGCACCGGAGATCGTCTTCGTCGTCCTCACCAACCACTCGGAGCCGCAATACCGGCGCGCGTGCAAGAGCGCGGGCGCGGCCTATTTCCTCGACAAGTCCACCGAATTCGACCGTGTCCCGCACGTGATGGCAGAAATCACCGCCGCACGCACTTGAAGAAAAACAAGGAGAAGTCCATGAATCTCGCCAACGCGCCGTCCCCTCTCCCGCAGCCCCGTCCCAGCCACACGCTGGTGCGCGCTTCCGACGCGCGGCCGCGCCCGGCAAAGGTTACGGCCTGCCCCACCCACTGCGGCACGTGCAACCTGCGCGAGGTGTGCCTGCCCATCGGACTGGCGGGATCCCTCCAGACTGACCTCGATGAGCGCGTCTACACGCGCAAGCGGCTGAAGCGCGGCGAGAGCCTTTACCGGCTGGGTTCCACGTTCGAATCGCTCTTCGCGGTGCGCAGCGGCTTCTTCAAGAGCCGCGTGGTCCTCGAGGACGGGCGCGACCAGGTCACCGGATTCCACATGGCGGGCGAGATCCTCGGCATGGACGGCATCGGCACCGACAGCCACACCGCCGACGCCATCGCGTTGGAGGACAGCGAAGTTTGCCTGATTCCCTACGTGCAGCTCGAGGAGTACGGGCTGCAGCGCCAGCTGCAAAGGGTGATGAGCCGCGAGCTGGTGCGCGACCAGGGCGTGATGATGCTGCTCGGCACCATGCGCGCCGAAGAGCGCCTTGCCGCCTTCCTGCTCAACCTGTCGCAGCGCTTCCTCGCGCGCGGCTACGCTTCGAGGGAGTTCCACCTGCGCATGACCCGCGATGAAATCGGCAGCTACCTCGGGTTGTCGCTCGAGACCGTCAGCCGGCTCTTCTCGCGCTTCCATGACGAAGGTCTCATCGCCGTGCAGCAGAAGCACGTGTGCATCCTCGACATTCCGGGGCTCAAGGCCGCGATGAGCCGCGAAGTCAACTGAAGGGGCCTGAAAAATGTTCAAGCACATCCTGGTTCCCACTGACGGCTCGAATCTCTCGCTCAAGGCCGCCAGGATCGCAGTCCGGCTCGCCGCCTCCTTCAAGGCGAAGATCACCACGATCTTCGTGATCGAGCCTTACCTGCCGCCGATGGGCGCCGAGGGCATGGCGTTCTACGCGGCATACTCCCCTGAAGACTACGAGCTGGGCATGCGCAAGGTCGCGGCCAAGGCGCTCGCGAAAGTCCGGTCCGCCGCCGGCACCGCGCGCGTCAAGTGCGCCGAGATCCCGGTCATCGACGGCCATCCGTGGAAGGCCATCATCCAGGCGGCGCGAGCGAACAAATGCGACCTCGTCGTCATGGCGTCCCACGGACGGCGCGGCCTTGCCGGGCTCCTGCTGGGCAGCGAGACCCAGAAGGTCCTGACCCACTCGAAGATCCCGGTGCTGGTCTGTCGCTAGCGCGACAAGGAACATCAGCGCGGCAGGGTCCGCCCCGCTGACTTCATCTCGAAGGGCGAATGCTGCAGCAGGACGGTGAGCGCGCTGCATCCGGAGCCGAGTGCCCAGAAAAGCAGGAATCCCAGCGAATACGCGCCCAGCCGGCTCACCTCGAGCGGCGCGCCGAACGCGTGCAGGTCCGCGGGGTCCACCAGCGTGAAGACGATGCCCACCGCCGGAATCGCCATCACGAAACCCGGCCAGAGAATCCACATGAGCCACCGCGACATGGCCGCGTCCTATCGCGGCGCGAGCTGCACGCTGCCCTCGTTCGTGGCCCACCGCCCGGTCAGGCGCCAGCTTGCCGCGTCGTCCTCGAGCCGCAAGTGCATCAGGCGGTGGCGCGGCGCGCGTATCGCACCCTCGTAGACGCCGGGGCTGCTCGCGCCCAGCGTAATCGCCTGGTCCTCGCCCTGGAGCGTGGGGTGCACAAGCGCCAGCCGCAGCGACGCGGGCCGCGGACCCGGGGCCAGGACCACCCGCACGCGCGTGCGATCCTCGCTGAACTGGACCGTCCCCGAGATCCCGAGCGCCTTCGCACTCGTCTCGCGCTCGAGCACGCGGTTGATCCCGAGGCCTTGCTTGTAATAGTCGTCGGCCACCATGCCATCGAAGGAGGTCACGGCGATCACGGTGGTCGCGATGCCTGCCACCACCACGATCGCGGGACCCGACATCAGCAGCCACGGCCAGGGCTCTCGATACCAGGGGTTGGTCGTCATCGGCACTCCCTTCACGGAATGAGGAAACGCGATTTCTCGCGGATCGAAAAGGGTTTCGCGTGCGCGTCGCTCGAGGCGATCACGAACTCGATCGGCTGCACGCCACGGCCGGCGCGCGGTTGTGCGCGCACGCGCACGGTGATCATGCGCGCGCTCACCGGCGCGATCTCCAGCGGCTGCGGGTCGGCGAGTATTTCGAGCACGCCAAGCGCGTCGCCGCCGACGACTGCGAGTGTCACGCGGCGCTCGCGCTCCTCGGTATTCATGAGCTGCAGGCGATAGAGGTTCTCGATGCGCCCGCCCTCGACCTCGCGCGCGAGGCTTGCGCGGTCCCGGATGACCTCCACCTTCACGGGAACCCGCAGCCAGAGCGCGACCGAGGCGGCTATGGCGATGGCGGCGAGGACCGACGTGTAGACCAGCACCCGGGGGCGCGCGACGCGCTCGAGGATGCGCCGCCAGCCCCAACCCTGCTGGAGCGCGTTTTCGGTGGAGTAACGGATGAGGCCCTTGGGATAACCCATCTTTTCCATCACCTGGTTGCAGCCGTCGATGCACGCCGCGCAGCCGATGCACTCGTACTGCAGCCCATCGCGGATGTCGATACCCGTGGGGCAAACCTGCACGCAGATGTTGCAATCGACGCAATCGCCCAGGCCCGCCGCCCTCGAGTCGACCTTGCGGGCGCGGCCGCCCCGCGGCTCCCCGCGCGCCGCGTCGTAGGTGATCACGAGCGTGTCGGAATCGAACATCGCGCTCTGGAAGCGCGCGTAGGGACACATGTATTTGCAAACCTGCTCGCGCAACCAGCCGGCGTTGCCGTAGGTGGCCAGGCCATAGAATCCGATCCAGAAGCCTTCCCAGGGGCCCAGCGAAACGGCCGCGACCGAGTGCAGCAGGTCGCGGATCGGGGTGAAATAGCCGACGAAGGTGAATCCGGTCCACAGGGAGAGCGCGATCCAGGCGCCGTGCTTGGCGGCCTTGAGTGCCACCTTGCGCGCGCCCACCGGCTGCTGGTCGAGCTTCATGCGCGCCGCCCGGTCCCCCTCGATGCGCCGCTCGATCCACAGGAAGATCTCGGTGTACACGGTCTGCGGGCAGGCGTAGCCGCACCACAGGCGCCCGGCGATCGCCGTGAACAGGAACAACGCCAGCGCCGACAGCACCAGCAGCACGGCGAGATAGATGATGTCCTGCGGCCAGAAAACCACGCCGAAGATGTAGAACTTGCGCGCCGCCAGGTCGAAGAGCACCGCCTGGCGATCGTTCCACGGCAGCCATGCCAGGCCGTAGAACACGAATTGAGTGGCGAACACCAGCGCCCAACGCCAGCGCGCGAACCATCCCCGCACGGCTCGCGAGTAGATCTTCCGGTGAACTTCGTAGAGCGACTGCTCGACGCTCTCGAGGGGAATTCGCGCGTTCATCGCGCGGCGGTCACCGCCGCGGTCCGGGGCTTGGGATCGGGTTGCGACAGGCCGTAGACGTAGGCTGCGAGGATGTGGACGCGCTGCTCGCCGAGGAATTCGCGATGCGCGGGCATCACGTTGCTGCGGCCCTTGAGGATGGTCTCGACGACGGTGGCTTGCGACGATCCGTAGAGCCAGACCTTGTCGGAGAGGTTGGGCGCGCCCATCGCGAAGTTGCCCTTGCCCTCGGCTCCATGGCAGGCGGCGCAACTCGCCGCAAATCCCGCCTTGCCGCGCGCGGCGCCCGGTTTGTCGTGGTCCAGCCCCGACAGGGAGCGCACGAAGTTCGCCGCATCCCCTGCGCCCGCCTCGCCGCCCAGCGCTGCGCCCATCGGCGGCATCATGCCGTTACGTCCGTCGAGGATCGTGGTCTTGATCGCCTCGGGTTCACCGCCGTAGAGCCAGTCGTTGTCGGTCAGGTTCGGAAAGCCCTTGCCGCCGCGCGCATCCGAGGCGTGGCACTGGCTGCAATAGGTGAGGAACAGGCGCTGGCCGGCGATGCGGGCCTCGGGGTCGGCGGAGAGCGTCTTCAGGTCCACCAGGGCGAACTTCGCGTACAGCGGCCCGTACTGGCGTTCGGCAACCTTCACCTCATCGACGTATTCACCCGCCGAGCTCCACTTGAGGGAGCCCTGATAGGACCCCAGGCCGGGATACAGCCAGAGGTAGAAGAGACTGAAGACGATCGTGATCCAGAAGAGCCAGATCCACCAGCGAGGCAGCGGATTATTGAGCTCGTCGAGGTCCTCGTCCCAGACGTGGCCGGTTTTTTCGGGATCGGTGGCAACCTTGCGCATCGACAGCGACGCGAGCAGCAACCCGCAGGCCACGATGCTCACGAGCGTCACGCCCGCGACAAATACGCTCCAGAAATCACCGGTGAAGTCGCTCATTGTCCCTCCTCGTCGACGGGCAGCCGCGCGGCCTCATCGAAGCCCGCGCGATTGCGCGGGTGGACGGCGTAGACCACGATGCCCAAGAACGCGGTGAACGACAGCACCGTCACGATTTC
>JANNKG010000442.1:0-9082 GCA_031396185.1 Burkholderiales bacterium
CTCAGTTCGCCATAGAAGCGCCACAGGATCGCGAGGAGTGCCGCGACCGCGACACCGCGCGCCACGGCGAGGACACGCACGTCCAGCTGCCCTTCGAGGAGCGGCTGGACGGCGATGAAGGCGAGGAAGAGCCCGAACGGCGCGATGCGCGCCAGCGCGGGCGCGAAGCTACGGATTGACGATGCGTAGCGCGAGGGCCTTGCCGACGGCTTGGGTGCGGTTGAGGACATTCAGCTTGCGCAGCGTCTTCTGGACATGGTTCTTCACGGTGAGGGGGCTGATCTCGAGGATCATGCCGATCTCGATATTGCTCTTGCCGTGGTAGATCCATTGCAGGATCTGCTGCTCGCGCGGCGTGAGGAGCCCGGTCTTGGCGGGCTTTGCGGCGTTGGCACGATCGAGGGGCCAGGTGACGTGGCTGCGTACCCACGCGCAGTTCAGGTAAGGCACCACCAGGTCCGCCATGTAGGTCTGCTTGGCGGCGAGCGTGCCGGGGCGGCAGGCGAGCACGAAGAAACTCGTCATGTTGCCGGTTGCATCGTGGGTGCCATGGGCCAGCACCGAGCCCACGCCGAGGCGGGCGAGCTCGCGCGCCAGGGCGCCGCTGGCGAACGGACCGCGCTCGGTCTCGCTCACGACGGCCTGGCAGCGATTCTCTTCCCAGAGCTTGATCAGGTGAGGCACGAGCGAGACATCCTGCTGGAACAGCTCGCTCAATTTCTGGCAATCCACCGGCGCGGTGGAGAAACTGTCCACCCGCATCGAGCTCTGGCGGGTTTCCTGCAGGCCGCAGATCAGGATTTCGTGGGGGATCAGGCTTTGCAGCGCCCCTTGTGCCCAGCTGAACAGCTGGGGCCGCGTGTGTACGCGCAGGGACACATCTATGTTGAGCAGGAGCGCCTCGCGCTCCGACTCGTTAAGCCGCGCGGGCGAGCCCTCGGTGGCCGCGTCGAAGGCTTCCGCTTCGGGGGGCTCGGGAGGGAGTGGGTTCCCGCGCTGGGGCAGGCGGGGTTCGGGTTGTCGGCTGACGAGTCGCATGGCCCGGACTATGCCGAAGGATTGTTAAATGGTTGTGAAGTTTCGAAAAAAACTTGGCCGCCCGCTTGCCGATAGTCCTGTAGAACCAGTCCCCGCCGTGTATGTGGTCGCAATCCGACGCTAAGGTAGTTTCACCCGGCAATCACCTGCCGGGCAACGAACCACCCGGAACTGCAAGTGATCGCGACACAGAATACCCATCTGAAGCTTTCCCAAGGGCCCCTTACCCTCGCCGTGCTGGTGCGCATGCTGCTCGAGGCCGCCGTCGCCATCGGCACGCTGGTCGCGGCCGCCTGGTACTTCCGCGAACCTTTCGCGGGGCCCTACATCATCCTGTCGCTCCTGGTCTTCTCGCTCACCTTTCCCGGACACGCGCCACGGGGCACCAGCGCCGGGGCCATCGCCCGCGACGTGATCGCGGGATGGATCCTCATCGTGGGGCTGCTGGTTACCCTGGGATGGGCAACCGGTACGCTGAGTTCCTTCGACGAGCAGGTTCTCCTCGCCTGGGTGGCATTCACCCCGGTGGCGACGTTCGCCGCCCATATGCTGGTGCCGGTCCTGATGCCGCGCCTGCTCAGGGCCGAGGGCCTGAATCGGGTGGCGGTGATCGTCGGCGGCGGCAGCCTCGGGCGCAAGCTCGCCGAACGCATCCGCGCCACTCCCTTCCTGGGCGTTCAGGTCGGCGGCTTCTTCGACGATCGCGCCGGCGAGCGTCTGGGCGACCTGCCGCCCGAGCAGGTGCTGGGCAACGTCGACCAACTCGCCGACTATGTGAAGGCGCACAAGGTCGACATGATCTACCTCGCCATGCCGATGGCCTCCCAGCCGCGGATCCTCAAGCTGCTCGACGAGCTGAGCGACACCACCGCATCGGTCTACTTCGCGCCCGACATCTTCCTCTCCGACCTGATCCAGGCGCGCATGGACACGGTCGGCGGCATGCCGGTGCTGGCGGTGTGCGAAACGCCCTTCTATGGCGTCAATGGACTCGTCAAGCGCGTGAGCGACGTGATCCTCGCTTCCCTGATCCTGGTCCTGATCGCCCCGGTCCTGCTCGCCATCGCCGCGGGCGTGAAGCTCTCCTCCCCGGGCCCGGTGCTCTTCCGGCAGCGCCGCTACGGGCTCGACGGCCAGGAAATCCTGGTCTACAAATTCCGCTCAATGACGGTGACCGAGGACGGCGGCGTCATCCGCCAGGCCACGAAGAACGACGCGCGCGTGACCCGCTTCGGCGCCTTCATCCGCAAGACTTCCCTCGACGAGCTGCCGCAGTTCATCAACGTGCTGCAGGGGCGCATGAGCATCGTCGGACCCCGCCCCCACGCGATCGCGCACAACGAGATGTACCGCAAGCTCGTCAAGAGCTACATGATCCGCCACAAGGTCAAGCCCGGGATCACCGGTTGGGCCCAGGTGAACGGCCTGCGCGGCGAGACCGAAACGGTGGAGAAGATGAAGGCGCGCGTCGAGTACGACCTCGACTACCTGCGCAACTGGTCCCTGCGCCTCGACCTGGCGATCATCTGGAAGACCATCTTCGTCGTGTTCAAACGCCAGGAAACCGCTTACTGACATGAATCTCTACCCCGTGATCCTCGCCGGTGGCTCCGGCACCCGCCTGTGGCCGATGTCGCGCGAGGCGTACCCGAAGCAATTCCTGCCGTTGCTGGACGGCGCGAGCCCGTTCCAGGCAACCCTCGAGCGCCTGCGAGGCGTGGGCCGCGTTCAGCCCGCCACCGTGGTCGCGAGCCAGGAGCACCGCTTCCTCGTCGCCGACCAGGTGAAATCGAAGGGCTACGCGATGCGCGCGCTCTACCTCGAGCCGTGCGGTCGCAGCACCGCCCCCGCGCTGGCGGTGGTCGCCCATGACATCGCGCTCGCCGACCCCGAGGCGGTGCTGCTGGTGTTGCCCGCCGACCACGACATTCCCGACGTGTCGCAATTCGCCGCAGCGGTTGCCGCGGGCGAGATCGCCGCATCCCACGGCCGCCTCGTGGTCTTCGGCATCGAGCCGCGCTGGCCCGAGACCGGCTACGGTTACATCGAGCGGGGATCCGACCTCCCGGCCTCCCCGGGCGTCTTCCAGGTCGAGAGCTTCGTGGAGAAGCCCGAGCTCGAGATCGCCACGCGCCTCATCGCGACCGGGCGCCACTATTGGAATAGCGGCATGTTCCTGTTCGGCGCCCGCGCGTTCCTCGACGAGCTCGAGCGCCTCGAACCCGAGCTCGCGGCGTCCTGCCGCTCGGCCGCGGAGTCGGCCGCCTCCGAGCCCGGCGTGCGCCGCCTCGAGAGGACCGCCTTCGAGCGCTGCCGCTCGATCTCCATCGACCACGCCGTCCTCGAACGTACGCAGCTCGCCGCCGTCGTCCCGGCGCGCTTCGGCTGGTCGGACATCGGCTCGTGGGACGCGCTCTGGGATCGCGGCGCCAAGGACCACGATGAGAACGACGTCCACGGTGACGTCCAGCTCCACGACGTCACCCGCAGCTACATCCGCTCCGACCGGCGGCTGGTGGTCGGCATCGGCGTCGACGACCTGGTGGTCATCGACACGCCCGACGCCCTGCTGGTGGCGCGGCGCGGCGAAACGCAGCGCGTACGCGAAGCCGTCGAGCAACTGCGCGCGAAAGGCCGCGCGGAACACAAGACCCACCGCCTGGTGCACCGGCCGTGGGGCTGCTACGAAGATATCGACGCTGGCGAGCGCTTCCGGGTCAAGCGCATCGTGGTCGACCCGGGCCAGAAGCTGTCGCTGCAATGGCACCACCATCGCGCCGAGCACTGGATCATCGTCTCCGGCACCGCCAAGGTGACGCGTGGCGAAGAAACCGTGCTGCTCACCGAGAACCAGTCGATCTACATCGAGCTGGGACAGGTTCACCGCCTGGAAAACCCCGGCAAGGTGCCGCTCAAGCTGATCGAGGTGCAGACCGGGACCTACCTTGGCGAGGACGACATCGTCCGCATCGAGGACGTCTACCAGAGAGTCGAGGTGGCCAAATGAATGCCCACCCCCGCACGCGCAAGCTGCTGATCCTTTCCTTCATCACGACTTTGCTGATCCTGCTGCAGGTCATCGTCCTTACTCTCGGAGCCTAAGCCATGTGTGGAATCGTCGGCGCCATCGCCCGCCGCAATGTCGTGCCCATCCTGATGGAGGGCTTGCGCCGCCTCGAATACCGGGGCTACGACTCCGCCGGGCTGGCCGTCATCAACGGCAGCCTGCAGCGCCTGCGCAGCACCGGCCGCGTCGCGCAGCTCGGACGCCTGGTCGATGAGCAGAAGGCGCACGGCAACATCGGCATCGCGCACACCCGCTGGGCGACCCACGGCAAACCGACCGAAGCCAACGCCCACCCCCATGTCAGCGGGGGAATTTCGGTGGTCCACAACGGCATCATCGAGAACCACGAGGAAATGCGCGCCCGGCTGAAAGCGCTCGGCTACCACTTCCTCTCCGAGACCGACTCCGAGGTGATCGCGCACCTGGTGCACTCCCACGCCGCCGGCGGAATGAGCCTGCTGGGCGCGGTGCGCCGCTCCATCGCGGAGCTCCAGGGCGCCTACGCCATCGCCGTCATCGCCGAGAAGGACCCGCAACGCATGGTCGTGGCCCGCATGGGCGCGCCGTTGCTGATCGGGCTCGGCAAGCACGAGAATTTCGCGGCATCCGATACTTCCGCCCTGCTGCAGGTTACGCAGCAGGTGATCTACCTCGAGGAAGGCGACTGCGCGGAGCTGTCGCTGGAGGACGTTCGCATCGTCGAAAAGACGAAGGGGAACGTCGTCCAGCGACCTCTGCACCATACCCAGCTGTCCGCCGAGTCGGTCGATCTCGGCCAGTACAGCCACTTCATGCAAAAGGAGATCTTCGAGCAGCCCAAGGCGCTCAAGGAGACGCTCGAGCTGGCGATCAATGCGCGCAGCATCACGCCAGAGCTCTTCGGGGCCGAGGCCGGCGCCATCTTCAAGGACGTCGAGCAGGTGCTGATCCTCGCCTGCGGCACCAGCCTGCATGCGGGGCTGGTCGCGCGGACCTGGATCGAAAGCATCCCAGGAATCCCGTGCAACGTGGAAATCGCGAGCGAGTATCGCTACCGCGAGTCGGTCCCCAACCCCAGGACACTGGTGGTTGCGATTTCGCAGTCCGGGGAGACTGCCGACACCCTCGCCGCGCTCGCGCATGCCCGCGCCCTCGGACAGCCCTATACGCTCGGCATCTGCAACGTGGCGGAGTCGGCGCTGGTACGCGCTGCCGCGCTTCGCTTCCTCACGCGAGCCGGCCCCGAGATCGGCGTTGCGTCGACCAAGGCGTTCACCACACAACTCGCCGCGCTGCTGTTGCTTTCGCTCGCCCTCGCCAAGGTTCGCGGCAAGCTCCCCGCGGAGAAGGAAGCCGAATATCTCGACGCGCTGCGCCAGCTCCCCGGCGTGATCCATCGCACGCTGCAGACCGAGGGAGCGGTCAGCGACTGGTCGGCGCAGCTCGCGATGCGCAAGCACGCGCTCTTCCTCGGCCGCGGCGTGCACTATCCGATCGCCATGGAAGGGGCGCTGAAGCTCAAGGAGATCTCCTATATCCACGCCGAGGCGTACCCGGCGGGCGAGCTCAAGCATGGCCCCCTCGCGCTGGTCGACACGCACATGCCGGTGATCGCCATCGCCCCTCGCGGCGCCCTCCTGGAGAAGCTCAAGTCGAACCTGCAGGAAGTGCGTGCTCGCGGTGGGGAGTTGTACGTGATGACCGATGAAGACGCCAACCTGGGAAGCGGCATCGGGTTCCATGTGATCCAGATGCCGGCGCACCATCCGATCGTCTCGCCGATCGTGCACTCGATCCCGCTGCAGCTGCTCGCCTATCACGCCGCCATCTGCCGCGGCACCGACGTCGACAAGCCGCGCAACCTCACCAAGTCCGTCACAGTGGAGTAAGGATGCGGGAGAATGGGCTCTCGCCCATTCTCCTTCGTCTCCCATGCGCAAAGCCTCCCCGGTTTTCGTTTCCTCGCTCCACCCGATCACCCAGTCGCTGCCCGACGACATCGCGCGAAGCGTCGGGCGCACCATCGCACGCCACTCGTACCTCGAATGGCTCCTGGGTCAGGTGCTCTACAGCCTGCTGGAGATCTCGATCAAGCAGGGGCGCGCCGTGGTCCGGCGCCCCGATCCCCACCAGTACTCGGCAGCAATCCAGGGGCTCTTCGCGTTCCACAAGATCGAGACGGCGTTCAAGTTCGACAAGCTGGCCCGCGAGCTTGACCGTGCCGACGCCGCGCGCGACAGCCTCACGCAATCGGTCTTCATGCGCGACACCGACCGCAAGAATTCCCCGGTCTTCATGGTTCGCGGCTCGTGGTCGCGCGGGCTCGACCTCGAAGCGGTGAGCCGCGACGCCTGGCCGGAGACGCCAATGGTGAACGCCGCTCTGCTGGCGGGGCTTCGGGACGATGTGGAGAAGGCGGTGCGACGCGCGGAGACGTTGCGCGATACGACCGACAAGCTGCTGCGGCGCCTGCATGAGCGCCGCCGCACCAATCCCCGCCTCAACCGGCGGGAAAAATGACTACTCGCCGCGGACGCGGCGGGCGACGACGAGGCTGAGGAAACCGAAGGCCATCAGCCACGCGACCGTCGGGTCGGGGGACTTCGAGGCTGCGAACGACGGCGTGCTCATCGAGGTGAACGAGGGCATGAGCGGCTGGGAGATGGCAACTTTCGTCATCATGTCCGCGACGGTGCCCACCGCCTCGGCGCCGTTGTTCGGCACCCCGAGGGCGATGGCGGCGGTGATCACTGCCGTGGACAGGAAATTTCTCATGAGGCTACTGTAAAGGGCGGGTGTGAAGGGACCATGTTCAGGCGGCGGCCGCAATGTAGTCCGAGAGGGGCTGGGCCGGACGGAGGATGGGGGCAATCCGCGCAGGCATGCTGTCCGTAGGCAGATCGCGCCGGAAGCAGTAGCCGACACCACGGACCGTCTCGAGGAGGCCTTTGTGCCCGGTGGGCTCGAGGGCCTGGCGCAGGCGCCGGATGTGCACGTCGACCGTGCGCTCTTCCACGTACACGTTGTTGCCCCAGACTTCGTCGAGCAGCTGGGCGCGGCTGTAGACGCGGCCCGGGTGGGTCATGAAGAAGCGCAGCATGCGGAATTCCAGCGCGCCCAGCTCGATGTCCTGGCCGGCGCCCATGATGCGGCGCGAGGCGGGGTCGAGCTTGAGGCCGGCGATCTCGACCACCATGTCGGCGTGCTGCGGGGCGCAGCGGCGCATGACGGCCTTGATCCGCGCCAGCAGCTCGCGCGGCGAAAAGGGCTTGATCAGATAGTCGTCGACCCCCGCCTCGAGGCCGGTAATTTTGTCCGATTCGCAATCCCGGCCAGTGAGCATGATCATCGGCACGCCGGCAGTCCGCGCTTCGGAGCGCAGGCGGCGGGCGAAAGACAGGCCGGGGGTGTCGGGGAGCATCCAATCCAGCAGGATCATCTGCGGCAGCGCCGTATTCACGAGCGCCTCGGCCTGGCGGATGCTGCTCGCCCGCATCACGCGGTAGCCGGCATTCTGCAGGTTGAGGGTCAGGATTTCCTGAAGCTCGGGGTCATCTTCAATGACGAGAATCGTGTTATCCATGGCGCGGTCCGTTTGGAGGAGTTCAGAGAGGTCTTGGGAATCATCGTATTTCGCGCAGAGATGTAATTAAGTCAGGCACACCACGATTCGCCTGTCGGACGTTGCCGGGGGGTTGTAGGCCGTTTCCTATGGTGAAACTTTCGTCGAGCGACTAATGCGTGGGTTTTGCCTGATGCTGGCGTCGTCTTTCAACGAGAACAGTCCCTTAGGAGGAGAGCGATTCAGCGCAGTCCCTTCTTGATGACAAATCACGCATGTTTCACGCCCCTGTCACGAAAGTCCTACGCCATCCGGCGCACCCCCGAAAGGAAGAACGCCGCGCAGGGCGCGGCGTTCTCTTGGGGGGTACGACGACGCGTCACAAGGCCTGAAGCTTGTCGTACACGTCCTTGGGCCAGGTCGCGTCGGGACCGTTGTGCATCTTCATCACGGCGTCACGGAACGGCTTGCGATTGACCCGCGCCACGGTCTTGCCGCGCTTCTCGAACTCCGCGCTCATCTTTTTCTCGATCTCGATGATCTCGCTGGTGGCCCGGGCCGCGGCTTCCTTGAGCGTGTCCTCGAAGATCTTCTTGTCGGCGTCGGATAGCTTGCCCCAGGTGCCCCCCGCCACGATGGTGAGCAGGGCGTCGGTAATGTGCCCGGTGAGCACCACGTACTTCTGCACCTCGTAGAACTTCTTGGCGTCGATCGTGGGCAGCGGGTTCTCCTGGGCATCCACGGTGCCATTCTGCAGCGCGAGATAGACCTCGGCAAAGGCGATCGGCGTGGGATTAGCCCCGACCGCGCGCGGGAACATGGTGTAGAGCGGCGCATCCGGCACCCGGATCTTGAGCCCCTTCATGTCCTCGGGCTTGTTGATCGCCTTGTTCGACGTCACGTGGCGCTCGCCGTAGTAGGTGATGGCAAGCACCTTGTTGCCCCCCGCCTTCTGGTAGCCGTCGCCCAGGTCCTTGAAGAGGGGGCTGGTGGAAAACTTCTTCCAGTGGTCGAAGTCGCGGAACATGTAGGGCGCGCCGCCGATGGCGAGCGGCCCGTGGGTGCGGCCCGCGAAGAGCTGCCCGGTGTAGATGATGTCGACGGTGCCCAGGGTGAGGCCCTGGTTGATGTCGGTCTCCTTGCCGAGGCTGGAAGCCGGGAACACTTCGACCTGGTAGCGATTGTTGGTGCGCTTGGCAATCTCACCCGCCGCCCATACCGCGGCCGTGTGGTACGGCTCGCTGGTCTCGTAGACGTGCGCGAACTTGAGCTTGGTCTGTGCCGCGACGCCGGTCGAAACCGCCAGCGCGAGTATTGCCAATCCTGCCTTGATGCCTTTCATGTTTCCTCCTCCTCTTGTAATTGGTTGGAACGATGTGGCTTACGGGTAGGCAAATCTTTGAAACGCAGATGGCCGCAGATGAAAGACGGATGAC
>JANNKG010000449.1:0-27776 GCA_031396185.1 Burkholderiales bacterium
ACCATTCGGTTTCCTTTCCGGTTGGTAACCGGTAACGTTGAATCGGGAAAGCCGTGGATTATACCGTAAAAACAGGCCTCTAGGCCAGCCCTCAGTCCCCCGCCCCGAGCGCCCTGGCGAGCCGGTAATGGAACTCGAGGCCCTCGTGGAAGGACTTCACCGCGAGGCGCTCGTCGCGGCCGTGCATGCGGCTTTCTCCGCGCTCGACGAAGAGCCCCATCACGCCGTAAACCGGAATGTCGGCATTGCGAAGGCGCGAGCCGTCGGTTGCCCCGGCGCTCATCACCGGCAGGACCTCGGCGGTGGGCCAGAGGCTCGCGCCCACGCGCTCGATGGTGGCCATTACCGGGGAGCGCGCATCGGTGGGCTCGCTCATGAACGCGGGATTCTTCGGGCGCACCACGACTTTCGCACCGGCGACGCGCTGCAGCTCCGACTGGACGAAGTCGGCTTTCTCGCCGGGAAGCAGGCGGCAGTTGACCGTGGCTTTGGCGCGCTGCGGCAGTGCGTTGTCCGCATGGCCGCCCTCCAGGCGCGTGGCCACGCAGGTGGTGCGCATCTGCGCGTTGAAGCTGGGATTTTCCGATGCCAGCCGCAACTGCTCGGGCGAGGGGGCGCCGGTTGCAAGTGCCTGGAGGGCGGCCGCCATGTCGCCGCTCTCGTAGCCAACGCTCTTGGCCGCGAACATGCGGACCACGTAGTTCAGGCGCACCGGGAAATCGAAGCGCGCGACGGCGTCGAGGGCCGCCGCGAGGTCGTAGATGGCGTTGTCGCGCCGCGGCAACGAACTGTGGCCGCCGGCGTTGGTGGCTTCGAGCTCGAACGACACATAGACCTTCTCGCTCACCTGGACGGCGAGCAATTTCGGCACGCCGTTCACCATCCGGCCTTCGGCGCCCTCGTTCAGAGCGAACTCGGCGTCGATCAACGCGCGTCGCTCCTTCAGCAGCCAGCCCACGCCATTGTGGGTGCCGCCCTCCTCGTCGGCGGTCAGGGCCACGATGAGGTCGCGCCGGGGCGCCCAGCCTTCGCGCTTGAAGCGAATCAGGTTGGCGACGAAGATCGCCGCCATCGCCTTGTCGTCGAGGGTCCCGCGCCCGTAGAAGTAGCCGTCGCGCTCGGTGAGCTTGAAAGGATCGAGGCCGTCGGACCAGTCTTCCTTCTTCGCATCGACTACGTCGATGTGAGCGAGGAGCAGCATCGGCCGGCGCTCGCCCGTGCCACGCAGCCGCGCGACCAGGGTGCCCTTGAGCGGCGCAGGCTCGATCACCTCGACATCGCGTGCATCGAAGCCGGCCTGGAGGAGTCGGCGCTGCACCGCACGCGCGAGCGCGGTGTTGTCGCCATCAGGATGGACCGTGCGGATCTCCACCATCTCGCGATAGATCTCGCGAGCGAGTTGCTGGTGCGCATCCAGCCCCTGGGCCGCGCTGCAGAATGCCCACGAGGCAAGCAGCCCCGCAAGCCCGCGCATCACTTCTGCGCGGCCTGCTTGCAGATCGTCTCCTCGCAGGCCTTCTTCTTCGCGGGGGTGTCGGCCTGCTTGAGGCATCCGGCGCAGTACCCCTCGTACATCTTCGCGACATCCTTGGCGCAGGCGCCCACCTGGCAAGCCTGCATGAGGTCGCTCATCTTCTTACCGCACGCCTGGGACGCCGGTGCGTCCTTTGCCGCAGCGTTGCACGCCTTCTGCTGGGCGAGGGCATCGCCGCGGCAATCGCCGCAGGGATTCTGGGCGAGCGCCACGCCCGCCATACAGCAAATCAGGGCCGCCACCCGCCTCATCGCGTCACGCATCGCATCCTCCCGGTTTCACCGCATCCGCGGCATCATGTTCTTCATGTTGCGCATCATCTTGCCGAGGTTGCCGCCGCGCATCATCTTCATCATCTTCTGCATCTGCTCGAACTGCGCGAGCAGCCGGTTGACCTCCTGGACCTGCACGCCCGCGCCCGCGGCGATGCGCCGCTTGCGCGAAGCCTTGAGGAGCTCGGGCTTGCGGCGTTCGGCGGGCGTCATCGCGTTGATGATCCCTTCGGTTCGGCGCAGCGCCTTTTCCTGAAGCTCCGGTGACTTCTGCGCCATCTGGGTGAGCTGCGCCGGAAGCTTGTCGGCGAGGCTCCCCAGGCCGCCCATGTTCTTCATCTGCTGCAGCTGGCTCTTGAAGTCCTCGAGGTCGAAGTCCTTTCCCTTCTTGAACTTGTCGGCGAGCTTCTGCGCCTCCTTTTCGTCGACCTTGGCGCGCGCTTCCTCGACCAGCGAGAGAATGTCGCCCATGCCGAGGATGCGCGACGCCATGCGATCAGGATGGAAAGCCTCGAGGCCGTCCATCTTCTCGGAAACACCCACGAATTTGATCGGCTTCCCGGTCACGTGGCGCACCGACAGCGCCGCGCCCCCGCGCGAATCGCCGTCGAGCTTGGTCAGCACGATGCCGGTGAGCGGCAGCGCCTCGTTGAAGGCGCGCGCGACATTCACCGCATCCTGGCCCTGCATCGAGTCGACCACGAACAGCGTCTCGATCGGGCGCAGCGCAGCGTGCAGCGCCCGGACCTCGTCCATCATCGCCGCGTCGATCGCCAGGCGCCCGGCGGTATCGACGATGAGGACGTCGGGGTAGTGCTTTTTCGCCCAGTCGAGCGCCGCTACGGCGATGTCCACCGGCTTCTGCGAGACATCCGACGGGAACACGTCGGTCTCGAGATTCTTGCCGAGGGTGGCGAGCTGCTCGATCGCCGCCGGCCGGTAGACGTCGGTGGAGACCAGCAGCACCTTCTTCTTGGTGGTGCCGCGTATCAGCCGGGCGAGCTTGCCCGCGCTGGTGGTCTTGCCCGAACCCTGCAAGCCCGCGAGCAGGATGACCGCCGGAGGCGTCGTGGCGAAATCGAGCGCGGCATTCGCCCCGCCCATGAGACTCGCGAGCTCCTGGTGAACGATGCCCACCAGGGCCTGGCCGGGTGTGAGGCTGCCGGCGACTTCCTGGCCGAGCGCCTTCTCCTTCACCCGCGCCACGAAGTCCTTGACGACCGGCAGGCCCGCGTCGGCGTCGAGGAGTGCGAGGCGCACCTCGCGCAGCATCTCCTGGACGTTTTCTTCGGTGAGGCGCGAATGACCCCGCAGGGTCTTCACAACAGAGGTGAGGCGTTGCGTCAGGGCGTCAAGCATAGGGAATTGGTAAACTGGAAAGTCGAAACGTAACCGGCACAGAAATGCCTGATTTGCCGCTGTATTTTAGCACCGCCGGTTGCTGGCTCCTGCTCTCGGGCCTGGCGTGGCGGGCTTCCCGCCCGACCGCCGCCGGCGCGCCCGTCGCCGTCCGCGCCGAAGTCCGAATCGACAGCCTCCTCGTGCCCGTGGCCCTGATACTGCACGCAATGCTGCTCTACCGCCGCGTGCTCTCCCCGGAAGGCCTGGACCTCGGGGTGGCCAATGCAATCTCGTTGCTGGTTTGGCTTACGGTACTCATCTACTGGCTGGCGAGCCTTGCCTTCAACAGCCTCGCGAGCATCCTCGGCCTGATGGCGCCGGTGGCGCTGGTCGCGGTGGGCCTGCAGGCCCTGATCCCGACGAAGCACATCGTGACCTACGGAGGCGATCCGCTGTTCGCCCTGCATTTCGTGATCGCGATGCTCGCCTACAGCCTCTTCATCGTGGCCACGGTGCACGCGCTGGTGATGCTCGCCGAGGAAAAGTGGCTGCATCGCGGCGTGCTGCCACCATTCCTGCGCAGCCTCCCGCCGCTGCTGGAGATGGAGGCGTTGCTGTTCCGCATCCTGCTCGCCGCGTTCGTTCTGCTTACCTTCACGCTGGTGAGCGGCGTGTTTTTCTCCGAGCAGCTATTCGGCAAACGCTTCACCGTCACGCACAAGACGGTGTTCGCGATCATCTCGTGGTTCATCTTCGGCGGCCTGCTGGCGGGGCACCATTTCCGCGGATGGCGCGGGCGCACCGCCGTGCACTGGACGCTGGCGGGCTTCACCACCCTCCTGCTCGCCTACATCGGCAGCAAGGTCGTCCTCGAGATCATCCTGAAGCGCGGCTAGCCCGGCCTTGGATTCCATCCCGCTCAGTTGGCTGTTCGCCGCGCTCGGCGTCCTGCTGATGTTGTCGGGGTTCTTCTCGGTCGCCGAGACCAGCATGATGGCGCTCAACCGGTACCGGTTGCAGCACCTCGTGAGGCAAGGCAATCGCGGCGCGCGCCTCACCCAGGCGCTGCTCGACAACATCGACCGGCTGCTGGGCGTGAACCTGCTCGGCAACAACCTCATCAACGCGGCCTCCGCCGTCCTGGTGGCCGAGATCGCCCGACGCCTCTTCGGCGAGGGCGAGCTGGTTCTCGCGTCGGCCACGCTCGCCGTCACCTTCTTCATCCTCGTCTTTAGCGAGATCACGCCGAAAGTGATCGGTGCGACCTATCCGGAGGCCCTCGCGCTGCCCTCGGCCTACGTGCTCACGCCGCTCCTGCGCGTGGCCTACCCGATCGTCTGGTTCGTGAACCTCTTCGTGCAGGGATTGCTGCGGATTCTCTTCATCAAGCCGCGCACTCAGGCCGACGGCCACCTGTCGATGCAGGAGCTGCGCACGCTGGTCCTCGAGGGCGGCAAGTTCATCCCTAAGAAACACCAGTCGATTTTCCTGAACCTCTTCGAGCTCGAGGACCTCACGGTCGACGACACCATGACGCCGCGCGGCCAGATCGAGTCCCTCGACCTCGAGGACGATGTCGACGAGCTGCGCAACAAGCTCGCCACCGCGCACCACACGCGCCTGATCGTCTGCGAAGGTGGTCTCGACAAGGTGGTCGGCATCCTGCACGTGCGCAAAGTGCTCAACGCCACGCGCCGCGAACAGATCGACATCGAGGGGCTGCGCGCCATCCTGCGCGAGCCGTACTTCGTTCCCGAGGGCACGCCGCTGCTCGACCAGCTCACCAATTTCCAGGACAACCAGCGCCACGTGGGTCTGGTAGTGGACGAATACGGCGAGATCCTGGGCCTCGTCACGCTCAAGGACATCCTCGAGGAGATCGTGGGGGAGTTCACCAGCCAGGCGATCGGATCGGCGGCGCGTTTCCACAAGGAGGCCGACGGCAGCGTAATCGCCGACGGGTCCTGCTCGCTCCGGGTGCTCAACCGCAAGGCCGGCTACGATTTCCCGCTGGAAGGACCGAAGACGATCAACGGGCTGCTGCTCGAGCAACTCGAGGACATTCCCGAGGCGGGCGCCACGATTGTCGTGGGCAGCCATCCGGTGGAGATCCTGCAGGTGCAGAACCGGATGGTGAAGGTGGTTCGCATCATGGCTTCGATCGCCCCCGCGGCGCCCGCCCAGGAAGCCGCCTAGGCAGTCTCAGCTCCGCGGTACTTTTCGACGAACCGCCGGTCGATGCGGTCCTTCCATCGCCATGCCCAGCGCCCCTGCCAGGACAGCGGGCCCCACGTTCCCACCGCGTGGCGATCTCCGGTGGAGATGAGCGCGAGGAAGTTGCGGGGCGGAAGGAACGACTGCAACGGCTCGCCGAAGATCGCCGCGCGCAGGTTGGCGGCAAGGATCGGCCCCGCGCGCACTGCGAACACGCCGGCGCGCGGTCGCGGGTTGCCCTTCACGGTCGCGCAGTCCCCGGCGCCGAACACGTTGGAATGCGACACCGATTGCAGCCGGTCGTTGGTGACGAGGAATCCGCGCTCGTCGCTGGCGAGTCCCGAGTCGGCGATCCAGTCGTGGGCCGCCGCGCCCGTGGCCCAGAACACCGCATCGCTGGCGAACTCGAGACCGCTGGCGAGACGCACGTAGCCAGGGCCCACCTCGGAGACAGCACTGCCGACATGGGAGCCAACGCCGGCGTGCTGCATGCGCCGGACAAGCCTGCGGCGCGCGCCCGCCGCGAGCCCCGCGCCGGCGGCGTCCGACACGATGCGCACATGCGGAACCGGCGCCTCCAGGGTGGTGCGCAGGCGATGGTTCATCGCGAACGCCAGCTCGATCCCGCCGGCGCCGCCGCCCACGATCGTGATCGCCTTCACCTGGCCCTTGGCCGCGCGCGCGTAAGCCTTGTTCCAGCCCTGGATGGCACGCTCGAGCGGACGCAAGACGACCGCGTATTCCTCGACGCCGCGCGCCTTGCCCACCGCGGGCTGCGAACCCACGTCGAGGGACAGGACGTCGTAGCGCAGCACGCTGCCGTCGGCGCAGATCACCTCATTGGCGTCGGGACTCACCAGGGAAGCGGTGGTGAGCATCAGGTCCGCACTCGCGCGCCGGGCGAGCGCGGCCAGATCGATGCTGCACTCCTCGAGCGCGTAGTGGCCGGCGATGTGACCCGGCAGCATCCCCGTATAGGCGAGCCAGGCATACGGCGTCACCAGGACGACGCGGAGCCGCCCGTCGGGATTGGCCGCGAGCGCTCGCAGCACTTCGATGTGCGCGTGCCCCCCGCCCACCAGCACCAGGCGCTTCATCGTCGCGCCTCGAGCCGCAGGTCGCCGAAGCGCGCGGACGCGCTCTCGCCGGTCTGGTCGGTATCGTTGCCGACGACAACGCCCGTCACCGCGGGCATCGGGCCCGCCCACTGCGCGCCAAAAGCCGAGCGGAAATCGGCCTCGAGGTCACGGCGCACCTCGACCCACTGCCCGGCCCGCCCGCCGCCGCTCTCGACGACCACCGTGCGGACGCGGTCGGAATACGGATTCCATGCGGAGGTTTCGACGGGATGGCGGTTGTCCCACACGTAGCAGATTCCCGCGGTCGGCAAGTCCACGCCGTGGGTGAGCCGCGCCAAGCGGATCTTCACTCGATCGGCGAACGCCAGGCTGGCCACGGGAACATCGAAGAACACGTAGACGCGCGCTGCAAAGTCGTCACCGTCGCGACGCGCGAGGTCGGCGCTCTCCACCACGCGATCGATTTTCCAGCGCCACGCGAGGACCGGGCGGCTGCCGTTGGCGATGGGCAAAGTGAATGCCGCCGCGCCGGCCGAGGCCTGGCTTCGAACCTGAAGAACCGTGGTGTCCGCATCACGCACCAGGGCCACGTCGGAGGGCGGCACGCGTCCGATGCTGCGCACCGTCCAGCCCCCGGAAAGCGCGGCCCCCGGCAGGTTCGCGGAAAAGGGCGCGATGGACGGCAGCGCCTGCGCATTCGCAAGCGTCGCAGCCACCAGCAGGACGGCCGCCGCGCCCGGCTTCACGAAAAAACCTCGCGCACGGCGAGGCCGGCACCCTGGAGGCGAACGTAATCTTCGGGCCGGTCGACGTCCCAGAGCGTCGGCATGAGCTTCCAGCGCGTGCCCGCAGACTCGAGGCGCCGGCGCGTATCGTCCATCACGCTGGACGAACCCCATGCGATGCCGTCGAAAATTCCGGGCACACCGCGAGCAAGGCCCACCAGCACGTAGCCGCCGTCCTCGGCGGGCGCGACTACCGCATCGTGCGTGGCGAGCGCCTCGGCGGCGGCAACCAGGTCGCTCGGCGCGAGCGCGGGGCAATCGCTGCCGATCGCCATCAGCGGCCGGCCGGCGGCGAGCGAGCGGTGGAAAGCGAATCCCAAGCGCTCTCCCAGGTCGCCGCCCTGCTGGCGGCGAAGGCGCACGCCGAATCGATCCGCGCAACGCGTGAAGAATGGATGGCGCTCATCGGGCGAGCACCACAGCTCCACCTCGCCGACGCGCGCTTCGACCGCGGTGGCGAGCGCGCGCATCACCAGCCGCGCATGCAACTCGGCGGCGCCCTCCGTCCCCAGCAAGGCAGCGAGTCGCGTCTTCACCTCGCCGGGGATCGGCGCCTTGGCGAAGACCGCGATGCGCGTGGGCTCAGGTGGACGTGCGCTCGACGTCATAGCGGCGTGCGAGCCGGTGGGGATCGGCGCCGAGCGCGTAAGCCAGCCGCAGGCGCCACATGAGCACAACGGTTCGCAAGGTCCCGTGGCGTTCCCAGCGTCGCCCCGAGGTGACCACGCGCTCACGCAAGCACAACGGGGCGGAGCGCCGCTTGAGCGCCTTGGAGAGGGCCACGTCCTCCATCAACGGAATCGCCGGAAACCCGCCGACTGCCTCGAACGCGACGCGGCGCACGAAGATCGCCTGGTCGCCCGTGGCGATGCCGCTCGCCCGGGAGCGCGCATTCATGAGCAACGCCACCAGCGCAAGCAGCGGATCGGCGCCGGCGATAGCCACGTCGAAGCGCCCCCAGTCGTGCCCCCCGGCGTCGAGTCGCGCGATCGCGTCGAGCGCCCCCGGGGGAAGCCTCGTGTCGGCGTGGAGAAACAGGAGCAGCGTGCCGCGACTCGCCGCAGCGCCGGCGTTCATCTGCGAGGCACGGCCGCGCGGGGCATCGATCACGCCGTCAGCAAGCGGCATGGCCAGGGCGCGCGTCCCATCGCTGCTGCCGCCGTCGGCCACGATGACCTCGGCGCCGCACGCCCTCAGGCCCTGCAATGCCTCGAGCGAGGCTTCGATGCCGCGCGCCTCGTCGAGGACCGGAACGATGATGGACAGCTTGGGCATGGGGCCGGGATGGGTTACCGGGGTCCGTCCCTGGCGTCGTTCAACCCCCAGTCGTAGTCGAGGAAACCCACGTCCGCTTTCTGCGCACGCACCGCGGCGCGCTCCTCGGGCTTGTCGGCGAGTTGATCGGCGTATTTCGCGAGCGTCGCCCTGACCGACGTATATCCCTTGTGGCCGCGCTCGAAGTCCTTGCCGTACCAGTCGAAGATCTTCGAGACCTCGAGCTTGGCGGACTCTGGGTTGAACCGGTTGCGCGCGCGATCCGAGAGGAAACGCCGCATGCCGTCGTCGAGTTGAGCGTCGAGCCGCACGGAGGTGAACGCCTCGTTGCGCAGCATCGGGCAGCCGATCGCCGCGCACACCACGGCGACGTGCACGCGCGGATCATCGTAGACGCCGTCGCGGCGCAGGATCTCGTGCTCGACCTGGTCGAGGTACGAAGGCTGGCCGAAAAGGGTGAAGAACTTGTCCTTCCACGGATTGCCGAACACCGAACCGAATTCGCGGATCGACTTGATGTCGGGATAACGCGTGAGGATCTTCTCGACTGTGTATGCGTTGTACACATTGATCAGGAAGGCCTGCTGTTGCGGCTTGCTCCAGGCATCGAACTCGGCCCTCGGCACGGCGGAATACTCGGCGAGAACCGCCTTCAGCTGCGCGCGGTCGCGCGCCATCCCGGCGTAGGCGACCCGCGACGCATTGCCGCCCTCGGCGTAGCGCACGTGTTTCACGAGGAGGTCGTTCCATGCCTTGTGCGAGTGGTCCAGGGCCAGGACGGCGGTGCTCGAGGCCAGCGCCGCAATCGCCAAGAGGATGCGTTTCATCATCAGTCGTCCCCGTGGGCTTCGACGGCGGGATAGTAGGGGCGCTTGTCCTTCAGCGCGAAGAGCTTCCCCAGCACGGTTCCGAGGCCGGAGCCGTTGCGCGTCCAGTCGTGGAACGCCTGGGCGAGGGCCATCTGGCCCTGGGTGACGGTCGAGCGCTTCCACACGCCAGCGGCGAACTTGTTGGACTCGGCGTAAGTGGGGTAGATGTGAATGGTGCCCAGGATCTTTTCCAGGCCGAAGCCGTGGCGCATCGCTGCGACGAACTCGGCAATGATTTCGCCCGCGTTGGTGCCGCCAATGGTGCAGCCGAGGATCTTGTCGGTTCCCGGCCGCACCAGCACCTTCACCAGGCCATGCGCCTCGCCGTCGGCGATGGCGCGGTCGAGATCGTCGATCGCATAGGAGTGGACCTGGTAGGCAATGCCCTTCTCCTTCGCTTCGGTCTCGTTCAGGCCCACGCGCGCCACTTCCGGGTCGGTGAAGGTCGCCCACGGGACCACCGAGTAGTCCACCTTGAATTTCTTGAAGCGCCCGAACAGGCCATTGACCGCGCAGTACCACGCCATGTGCGACGCGGTGTGGGTGAACTGGTAGGGCCCCGCCACGTCGCCGCAGGCGAAGATGTTGGGATACACCGTCTGGAGGTATTCGTTCACCTCCACGGTCTTTTGCTTGGTGAGCGGGATGCCGAGCTCCTCGAGGCCGAAGCCCTGGGTGTTGGCCCCTCGGCCCAAGGCGCACAGGATCGCGTCGAAGGCGATGCGCTTCTCGCCACCCTCGTGCTCGACCACGAGGATCTTCTCGCCGCCCTCGACCTTCACTTCCTTCGCCTTGTGCCCGACGAGGATCTCGATGCCGTCATCGCGGAAGCGCCGCGCGACCATTTCCGAAAACTCGGGATCTTCCTTGCCGAGGATGCGCGGCAACATCTCGACTTGCGTGACCTTCGAGCCGAGCCGCGCGAAGGTCTGCGCGAGCTCGCTTCCGATCGGCCCGCCCCCGAGGACCACGAGGCGGGCGGGGAGCTTGCGCAGATCCCACAGGTTGTCCGAATGCAGTGGCTGGCACTCGCGCAAGCCCGGGATCGGCGGCACCAGCGGCCGCCCCCCGGTGGCGATCACGATGTTGCGCGTGGCGAGCGTGCGCTTGCCGCCATCGGCCGCCTCGACTTCGACGGTCCAGGGAGACGTGATCCTCGCCGTGCCCTTGAGGCACTCGACCCCCAGCGCGGTGTAGCGCTCCACGGAATCGTGAGGCTCGATCGCCTTCACCACGCCTTGCACCCGCTCCATCGCCTCGGCGAAGTCGAACTCCGCCGAGGCGCTCTTCACGCCATAGTGCTTCGAATGGCGGATTTGCGAGAGCAGCTTCGCGGTCTTGATGAGCGCCTTCGACGGCACGCAGCCAGTGTTGAGGCAGTCCCCGCCCATCTTGTGGCGCTCGATGATCGTCACCTTGGCCTTCACCGCCGCCGCGATGTAGGCCGAGACCAGGCCTGCGGAGCCTGCGCCGATCACCACCATGTTGCGGTCGAACTTTTCCGGCCGTGGCCATTTCGCGTAGACCTTGCGCGCCTTGAGTGAGTCGAGGACCTTCTTTGCAATGACGGGGAAGAGCCCCAGGATGACAAACGCCGAGACGAGGCCGGGTGACACGACGTCGCGGAGCGAGGAAATGCGCCCGAGCTGGGTTCCGGCATAGACGTACGCGACGGTGCCCGCGAGCATTCCCAGCTGGCTCACCCAGTAGAAGGTCCGCGTCTTGATGGGCGTCAGGCCCATCACCAGGTTGATCACGAAGAACGGGAACGCGGGCACCAGCCGCAGCGCGAAAAGGTAGAAGGCGCCCTCGCGCTCAACCCCCTCGTTGATGGGCTTCAAGAACTTCCCGAATTTCGACTGCACCCAATCGCGAAGCAGGAATCGCGAAGCGATGAAGGCGAGCGTGGCGCCGATGGAGGACGCGAACGACACGATGATCGTCCCCCACAGCAGCCCGAACACCGCGCCGCCGACGAGAGTCAGGATAGCGGCTCCGGGAAGCGACAAGCCGGTGACGGCCACATAGAGGGCAAAGTACGCAGCAGCGGCCTGCAGGGGATGCTCACCCACGTAAGCCGAAAGCGTCGCCTGCTGCGCTTTCACGTAATCCAGCGAAAGGTACTGCTTCAGGTCGAAAATGAAGAACGCCGCCACCAGGGCGATGATCACGGCGAGTACGGCGAGCTTGCCCTTGTTCATGACGGCCTTCCTGAAATCGGTAGGGTGCGAGGGGTGGCGCCGCGCCACCGGCCCTAGGCTGCGCGCGGCGCGGCCTGCCCGAGGGCAAAGCGCGTGCCCGAGCGGATGCGGCGAAAGTAGGACTCGTGCGCGGGAGAACCTTCCGGCCAGGCGGCCAGGAAGCGCTCGCTCCAGCGCGCGGCATCGTAGTCGATGCGCAGCGCCTCCACGTGAGCGCCCGCGGCCTCAAGGCCGTAGAGCCGCTCGGGACTGGCCGATGGGCGCACACCGATCCGTGTGAGCAGGCCGAAGTGCGTGGCGGCGAAATTCGGCATGCCCGCCGCGCCGTTGTTGGCGACCACCCCGCCGTCAAACGAACGAAACGCCGGCAGGCAGGTATGCGTGGAAGCGAACGCATCGACCCGGGCGTCGCGGAACGCCGCCTCGACCCAGCGGCGATGCGCCGGATCGTCGAGGCGGTCCTGCGCGAAGCCCCAGCCGGCGAGGGAAGCCGCGTCGCCGTGGACGATGCCGATGCGCGCTTCGCCCACTCGCGCCACCAGGTTCATCGGCAAGGCGCCCAGTCGCGCGCGCAATTCGGGCGCGCGCGCCGCCGTGGCGCGAAGCCGCGCGAGTATCTCGTTGGACCGGGATACTTCCGCGTCACTCACGTCGACGGGATAGGCGCACCCGCAGCCCACGCCCGAATCATCACCCGCGATCTCGGTCTCGACGTTGCCGCGCAGTGCCGGATGAAGCAGTACCTCGCGTGTCACGCGCGCGAAGTCCGCGTCTTCCACATCGAACCAGTGGAAGTCGCCGTTGAACACCAGCGTCACCGGCCCGGGCTCGCGGGCGGCGAGGCCGGTCACGGCCTCGAGCGCTTCGACGTTTCCGTAGAGGCCGCCGACCACGTACAGGGTCTCGGCGCGAATTTCGGGCTCGCGGTCAAGGGATCGGGGCGAATAACGGTATGCCGTCGGGCACGCCCGCCCGGGACGAAGATCGGCCTCGACGTCGCGCCGCGCGCCCCGCACCTCGAGCCGCGCCTCGGCCCGGCGCGTCATTCGAGCGCGCCCCCGCAGCTCGAGCCCTGGCCGGCGGTGCACCCATAGCAGTGGTCGCGCACCACGATGGGATTGCCAGCGAGATCGCGGCGAAGCACATCCTTCAGGTGCGGGCGCGCCCGCCCGGCGAGGGCGATCGGCAGTCCCAGCATCTGGTTGAAGTCGCAGTCGTAGAGGTGGCCGCGCCAATCGATCGAGACCAGCGAGCGGCACATCACGCCCTCGAGGTTCGCGTCGTTATGGGCGCCGCGCAGGAGCTGCATGTAGGCGTTGAATTGCCCCTTGGAAACCAGCGTCGAGCCGAAGCGCTGGATCGGCATGTTGGCAAGGGTATAGAGCCGGTTGAACTCGATGCCGAATTTCTCGCCGAGCACGCGCTTGTAGTCGGCCTCGAGCACCGCTTGCGGCGGCGGGAGCGACGCGCCCTGGGGGTTATACACGAGATCGATGGCGAGGCCCGTCCCATCGCGCCCATATCCCAGCGCGTTCAGCTTGCTGATCGCCGCGACCGAGAGCTCGTAGACGCCCTTGCCGCGTTGCCGGTCCACCAGCTCGGGCGTGTAGCACGGCAGCGACGCGACGACCTGGACCTGCTGGAGAGCGAGGAATTCGGCGAGGTCCTCCTGCCCGGGCTCGAAGAATACGGTGAGATTGCAGCGGTCGATCACGCGCGCGCCGAGCGCACGCGCCTCGCGCACCAGGCGGCGAAAGTGCGGATTCAGCTCCGGTGCGCCGCCCGTGAGGTCGAGCGTGGTGGCGCCGCTCGCAGCGAGGTATTCGAGCACCTGGTCGGCGGTCTCGCGCGTCATCGATTCGGTGCGGGTGGGCCCCGCGTTCACGTGGCAATGCAGGCACGTCTGGTTGCACACGTAGCCGACATTGACCTGGAGCGTCTCGAGGATGCGCCGGGAGATCGGCGGAAAGTCGGTATTGGCGAGGAGCGGGAGCGTTGCGTGCATGGCGCGTGGGTCCTGGAAAACGAGTACCACCAGAGATACGATCGGGCGCCGCCCGCGGATGAGACCATCTTACCAAAGGGGCTAGACTACCTCACCGCCCTTCGAGACAGATCCATGACCGACCCCGCGCATTCCGACGGCGCGCGCCTGGATTTCGCCGGCGCGATGAGCTATGGCGACTACCTCCACCTCGACGAAGTGCTGGGCGCGCAAAAGCCGCGCTCGAACGACCACAACGAGATGCTGTTCATCATCCAGCACCAGGCTTCCGAGCTTTGGCTGAAGCTCATGATCCACGAGCTGACGGCCGCTCGCGACCGCGTCCGTGCCGACGATCTGCAGCCCGCCTTCAAGATGCTCGCGCGTGTCGCGCGCATCATGGCGCAGCTCAACCAGTCCTGGGACGTGCTCTCGACGCTCACGCCCGCCGAGTACACCGCGTTTCGCGACTCCCTTGGCAGCTCCTCCGGCTTCCAGTCGTTCCAGTACCGCATGGTCGAGTTCCTCCTCGGCAACAAGAGCGCGGTGATGATGCAGCCGCACCGCCATCGCGAGGACCTGCACCGCCGCCTCGAAGAGCTGCACCGCGCGCCCTCGATCTACGACGAGGCGATCCGGTTGTTGGCGCGTCGCGGCTTCCCGATCGATCCCAGGTGCGTCGAGCGCGACTGGGCTTCCTTACATACGTTCGACGACTCGATCTGCGCCGCCTGGGTCGGCGTCTACCGCGACACCGCGAAGCATTGGGAGGCCTATGAGCTGGCGGAAAAGCTGGTCGACCTCGAGGACGCGTTCCGGCAGTGGCGCTTCCGCCACGCCACCACTGTCGAGCGCATCATCGGACTCAAGCGCGGCACCGGCGGCACTTCGGGCGTGAACTATTTGCGCCGCGTGCTCGAGGTCGTGCTGTTCCCCGAGCTATGGCGCGCGCGCACCGAGATCTGAGTGGCTGAAGTCGAACTCAAGTTCGAGCTCGCCCCCGGGGCGCATGCGGCGTTCCGGCGCCTCGCGCCGATGGCAGAAGCGAAAGCGCGCAATTCGCGCCTCCTGGCGCTCTATTTCGACACGCCGGATTTCGAATTGCGCGCGCGCCGGATGGCGCTACGCCTGCGGCGCAGCGGGCGGCATTGGGTCCAGACCCTCAAGGCGGGGCATAGCGGCGCGGGCGGGCTGCACGCCCGCGAGGAGTGGGAGTTCGCCCGACCGCAGCCGTCGCTCGACCTCGCACTCCTCGTCGCGAGCCCGCTGGGCAACGAACCCGGCCTCGAGGAGCGGCTCGGCGAGGTTTTCCAGGTCGACCTGCGGCGAACTACGTGGGAGATCGAGGTTTCCCCCGGTAACCGCGTCGAGGTCGCGCTCGATCGCGGCGAGGTGTCGCGTTCCGGCGAGAGCGAGCCGGTTGCCGAAGTCGAGATCGAGAGCCTCACGGGCGACCCGTTGGCGGTATTCGAGCTGGCCGGTCAACTCGTCGACCACGCGCCGCTGCGCCCGAGTGCCGTCACCAAGGCGCAGCGCGGCTACCGGCTTGCCCGCGGCGAGGCCCCTGGGTCGGTCAAGGCGCAACCGGTGGCACTGGACGCGGCGCAATCGCCGGGGCAAGCGGTGCGCGTGGTGCTTGCCGCCGCCCTCGAGCAACTGCAGGCGAACGAGCCGGGCGTTCTGGAGGATGGCGATCCGGAGTACCTGCACCAGTACCGCGTGGCGCTGCGCCGGCTGCGCTCGGCGCTGCGCGTCTTCCGCAAGGTGATCGAACCGGAGTTCGAGAGCCATGCGCGCGCCGAGTTGCGCTGGATCGCGCAAGCAACCGGCCCTTCACGCGACTGGGACGTGCTCGCGACACAGACCTTGCCCCCCATCCTGCGAGCCTGCGGCGATGTCCACGCGGCGCGGTCGCTGCGCTCCCGGGTGGGATTTCGCCGCAAGGCCGCCCGGGCAGGGCTGCGCGAGGCGATCGGCTCGCCGCGCTACGCCCGCCTGGTGCTCTGGCTTGCGCGCTGGCTTGCCACGCCGCCAGCGCAGTCGCTCGGCGCGGCGGAGCTCCTTCCTGAATTTGCCGCACGCGTGGTTGGCAAGGGGCACAAGCGCCTGGTCACCGGAGCGCGCCAGCTTTCGGCGCTTGCGCCCGCCGAGCGACACCGGCTGCGCCTCGAGGCCAAGCGGTTGCGCTACGCGCTGGAAGGATTCCAATCACTCCTGCGCCGCAAGCGATTCGCCGCTTATCGCGAGGTGTTGTCCGAGATCCAGGACGACCTGGGGCGCGCCAACGACGCCGCCGTCGCCACGCGCCTTCTCGGCGAACTCGACCTGCCCGCCCCGATCGCGAACTTCATCGGCGGGTGGCTCGCCGCGGAAGCCCATTCGAGCGTCGCTCTTCTCGAGCGGCACGAGGCGCGCCTTGCGGCCGCCCGCCCCCCGCAACGCCGGAATTGATGGTTGTATCGCCCAGCGGATCACCGGCCTAGGCGAGCTTGAGCCGTATGCGGTTGCGCCCGAAGACATAGGCGTAGTCTGCCGAGGACGTCAGCCCGTGGGCGAGGATCACCCCAAGACCGCCCTCGCGGCGCGTCTCGACCAGGGCCTCGAGCATCTCGCGCGTAGCCCGGGCGAAAGGATTGAAGGGGGGGGCGCTATCTTCGTAGGCGAGCGAAATCCGGCCCGCGTCCGAGGTGAGCGTGATCCAGATGGGCGCATCGGCGCCGCCGCGGTGGCCGTGTTTCACGGTATTGAGGAACAGCTCCTCGACGACCAGGTTGGTCTTGAGGCAGGAATCGCGCGGCACCTCGGCGCCGCGGCAGAAATCCTCGATGAACGCACGCGCTGTTTTCCATGCCTCCAGCCGGGACGGAAACATCGCCATTCTTGTTGTGACGGCGTTCACAGGCAAGCCTCCCGGGTAATGGCATTATAGGGGTGCTCAAACGAGCTTATTGCATATTGAAGGAGATCAGCATGCGCAACGCAATGATTCTGGCGGCAGCCCTGGGATTCGCAGGTACCGCAATGGCGGCCGACATCGGACTCGTCAAGGTAGCGAAAGGCTCCGTGCAGATCCAGCGCGGCGCGGCCAAGATCCCGGCCGTGGTGGGAACCGGGCTGCAGACCGCGGACGTGGTGGTCACCGGTGCGGACGGATCGGCTGGCATCACGTTCACCGACAACAGCCTCGTCTCGGTCGGACCCAACAGCGTGTTCGCGATCGACAAGTACCGTTTCGACACCACCACGCACGCGGGCGAATTCGAGGGTAATCTTCGGCAGGGCCGATTGGCTGCGGTTTCGGGCAAGATGGTCAAGCAGTCGCCCGACTCGATGAAGATCCGCACCCCGTCCGCCATCATGGGCGTGCGCGGCACCGAGTTCGTGGTCGAGGTGGACGGCAACAAGAAGAACTAGCGCTCAGGGAAAATTTGCTGAAATTCGTAGCAGTCTTCGCGGCGGCGATTCTCGCCGCCGGGTGTGCATGTGCGCCGGCGACCCCGGCGCTGTTCGTCGTGATCCCCAGCGCCGACGGCCACGTGGGCAAGATCGTCATCCAGAGCGGCGGACAGACTGCCGTGGTCGAAACGGCCTACGGCTCGCAGCGCGTGCGTAGCGACGGGCGGGTCGAGGCCGCGACGCTCTCCGAAGGCGAAGTGCGCTCGGTCTTCGGGCCAACGCTCGCTTCCTTGCCGGGCAAACCCACCAGCTTCACGCTCTACTTCCTCGAGGGCAAGGACGAGCTCACGCCCGACTCCAAGGCCGAGCTCGAAAAAGTGTTCAGCGAGCTCCAGCGCCGCCCGCTGCCCGACATCATGGTGATCGGCCACACCGATACCGTGGGCGGCCTCGAATACAACGACCGGCTGTCACGGGCGCGTGCCGAGCGCCTGCGTGACCTGCTGGTCGGGCTGGGCATTCCGGCCGCGCGCATCGAGGCGGCCGGGCGGGGTAAGCGGGAGTTGCTCGTGCCCACCGAGGAAAACGTTTCAGAGGCGCGCAACCGCCGCGTCGAGATCAACGTCCGCTAGCCGGACGTCCGCGCCACCGTCCCACCGCAGTGCCACCAGCGTGATGTCGTCGGCCAGCTCTGCGCCCGACGCAAAGCGGCTCACATCGTCGCGCAGGCGCTTCACCAGTTCCGCGGGAGACACCCCCTCGGGCATCCACGATAGCGAAGTGCGCAGCCGCTCCACGCCGAAAAACTCGAGTTTCTGGTTCATCGCCTCGGTGATGCCGTCGGTCACCGCAACGACCCAGTCGCCCACCTGGAGCTGGCGCCGGTCGGTGGGAAACGCGTAGCCCTCGACCACGCACAGGGGTGGGCCCCCGGGAGCGCCGAGCCGCTGGGGCGCGCCGTTGAGCGAGCGCAGGAAGGGCGGCTCGTGACCCGCGTTGCCATATTCGAGCGCGCCGGTCTGCAAATCGAGCGAAGCGGCAAACGCGGTCACGAAGAGCTGCTCCGGGTTCTCGCGCGTGATCTCCTCCTGGGCGATGGTCAGCACGTCGCCGACGGTGCCACCACGCAGCGCGGCGCTCTTGATGTGCGATTTCACCGCCGCCATGAAGAGCGCTGCCGGCAATCCCTTGCCCGCCACATCGGCCACCAGGAAAAAAATGCGCCGTTGGTCGACCATGAAGCAGTCGTAGAAGTCGCCTCCGACGGTGCGCGCCGGCTCGAGAAGTGTCGCGACCTTGAAACGGCGATCGCCGGCCATCGTCACCCCGGGATCGGGCAGCAGTCCCACCTGGATTCGCCGGGCGGCATCGACCTCGCCGGCCATGTGCGCGGCCTGCTCGCGCAGCTGCCGGCGCTGCTTCTCGGCGACCGACAACGTCCCGACCACCACGGTGCCGAACACCGCCATGGTGCCGATCGCGGGCCAAACGGGATCGAAGAGCAGGTTCAGGTGCAGGAAGGAGATCAGGCCTGCGCCGAGGAGGACGATCACCAGGCCCAGCGCGAGGTGGATCCCCTGTAGCGCCGACAGCCGCGGCACGAATGCGATCAGCAGGAAGCCGCACAGGGTCAGCGCCGCCGCTTCGATGCGCGGGGCGATCGTGGGGCGCGTGAGCGTCACGCCGTTGTAGAGGTTCTCGATCACCTGTGCGTGGATCTCGACGCCGGTGACGAACTCGCCCAGGGGCGTGGTCTTGAAATCGAGCACTCCGAGCCCCATGACGCCCACCAGGACAATCTTGTTGCGCAGGCGCTCGGCATCGCCCTTGCCTTCGAGCAGCTCGAGCGCCGAGACGAAGCGCGCCTTGTCGTGGGGGCTGTAGCGCAGCCAGGTCGTGCCATCTTCCTGGGCGACGGTGGAGACCTCCCCGAACTGCACACTCAACAGGCCCGCCGGCTGGTTGCGCGTATCGAGGCGCAGGCCCGCGCCCAACGCCACGCGCAGCGTCTCCACTCCGAGCGAAGCAACGATCTGCTCCTGCACGTTCGCCACCAGGGGCACGATGCGCACCACCTGGTCGGCAGGACCGGAATTCATCAGGCCGCGGCCCGCCGCCGCCGCGTCGATCGCATCGATGCTGCGCAGGTGGCCGGGGAAGGGCCGCAAATTGCGGCGGATCGCCTCGCCCGTCACGACCACGGGGGATGCCCGGGGCGGATCAGGGAAACGCGGGTCGCGCGATTCCTCGCCAGAGATGCCCAGCACCACGTTGCGTCCGCGGATCGCCTCGGCGAAGCGCGACTCGTTGGACGGCAAGCCTTCGAGCATGCGCCGCACGTCGGGGGGCAATACCGAAAGCTCCGCGGCGATCGCCCCGGGCGAGAGGCGGTCAGGTTCGGGGAAGATGATATCCATCCCGATCGAGGCCGGTCCCTTCTCGGCAATGCGGTCGAAAAGCTCGGCCATGCGTGTGCGCGGCCAGGGCCACTGGCCGTACCTCATCAGCGCGTTCTCGTCGATCACCACGATTGCCACGGGGTTGGTGGTGCGCTCGAGCGGAAACATGCGCTGGTAGCCGTCGAACACGGCATGGCGCAACAGCTGCGAGGTCGGCGAAAACAGGATGAATAGCGAGAACGCCGCGAGCATCACCAGCGCGAGGGCGCGCAGTCCGCCCAGGGCGTTCAGAGATCTATCTCCATGCCGTCGTAGGCCGCGGAGACCTTTAGCGCGTGTTCGCCGCGCGTGAGCTCCTCGAAGCGGCGCGCCTCCTTGAGCAGCCCTTCGAGCGTCGCGTCGTTGTTGGCGGGCTCGTGGTGGAACAAAACCAGGTGCTTGGCGCGCGCCATCTGGCAGAGCTCGACGCCCACGATGTTGCTCGAATGTCCCCAGTCGGCTTTCACGCTGATTGCTTCCGCCAGCGCGTACATGGCGTCGAAGATGACCACGTCGGCGCCGCGGAAGAATGCCGAGAACGCCTCGGCCTCGGTGCGGTTCTCGAGCTTGTGCTCGGAGTCGGTCGAATAGATCACCGACTTGCCCTCGTGCTCGAAGCGGAACCCAAAGGAGTCCCCGCCATGCAGCTGCAGGTGCGGGGTGACCTGGAGCCCGGCGACGGTGTAGGTCTTGTTGGGCTCGAGCTTCACGAACTCGATCGTGGCGCCGAGCTGTTCGAACGTCACCGGGAAGCAGGGCGGCGACTGCTGCAGTCGGAACGCCTGCTCGAGCACGTCGTGACATCCGTGGATGCGGATCCTGGTGCCGGGAACGTAGGCGGGCCCCAGGAAAGGGAAGCCCATGATGTGGTCCCAGTGCACGTGCGACATGAAAATGTTGATGGTCGCCGGCCTGCGGGCCTGCTTGGCGAGAACGTGGACGCCGAAGGGCCGCGCGCCGCTGCCCATGTCGCAGACGAAGTACTCATCGCCGGGCAGCTCGAGCTCGACGCACGGCGTGTGGCCGCCGAAGGTGTGGGTGAGGGAGAAGTCGAGCTCGGAGGATGCGAACGCGTGCGCCTCCTCGTAGGTGGCGAAGGTGCGTCCGGAAGCCTGCACCAGCGCCTGGGCGAGCTTATCGCGCACATCGGCCGTGGTGAGCGCGACCGGGATCGAGCCGCGGGTTCCCCAGAAGCGCACCCGCACGCTCGCTATGCCTTCTCGAAGGCCAGGGCAGCCTCGTTCGAGACCGCAGCCATCGCCTCGCCCAGCGTTGGGAAAACCTGGAACACGAGATTGAAATGGCTGATCTCGAAGATCTCGGAGACCATCGGCTGCAGTGCCGCGACGAAGATACGCCCGTGATGCGCCTTGGCCTGCCGCGAGGCAAGCATGAAGCAGCGCAAGCCGGCGCTCGAAACGTATTCGAGCGACGACAGGTCGAGGACGATTGCGCCGCCATCGTGCGCGGCCGCGTCCACGAAGCCCATCAGCTGCCCGCGAAAGGCCTCGCACGTGTCCTGGTCGAGACGACCAGCCACATGAACGGCGATGGCATTGGCGAAACGCCGGGAAGAGACGTTCATCGAATTCTAGTTATGGGGCAGGCAGTCGGCCTATTGTGTCACAGCCGCTGCCCAGGCCGAAGCGGATTCCCCTCGCGCCGCCGCGTGAATTTCCGCCTCGCCGACGCTGCCGCGGGCAACAGGTCGCTTTCACCGGTTTGCCCAGCGAAAACGCAAAGGGTGCAGGGAGCCTTGCGTGGCCCTATGGATCGGATTTCACCAAGGCGCGGCACCTTGGCAAGGAATGTTGGTGGCCTGGGGCGGAATTGAACCACCGACACACGGATTTTCAGTCCGCTGCTCTACCAACTGAGCTACCAGGCCGGGAAAGCTATAAATTATAGCCGTTTCGGCGTTCCCCAAGCCACTCCCCAAATTGGAAAAGCCCTCGAAGGTCCTGCCGGTGCTCGGCGGCCTCGCCATCTGCACCCTCGGCGGCGCGGTGTGCGCGTGGCTGCGCACGCCGCTGCCGTGGATGATCGGCTCGATCGTCGCGATGGCCACGGTGCAGATGGCCGGAGCGCGCTTCGAGGCGCCCCCGGGTGGACGCGACGCGGGCATGCTGGTGGTCGGCGTGTCGCTCGGGCTCTACTTCACCGCACCGGTGCTGCGCGAGGTGGCCACGTACTGGCCATGGTTCGTATTCCTGGGCTTTGCCGCGATCGGGTTTGGGGCGACGAGCGCGCTGGTGTTGATGCGCCTTGCCGGGATCGACCGTGCCACCGCGTATTTCGGAAGCATGCCGGGCGGGGCGTCGGAGATGGCGACCATGGGCGAGAAGCACGGCGCAGCCCCGGACCGCGTGGCTTTTGCGCATTCCTTCCGCATGCTGATCGTGGTGACGACGATCCCGATCGGGATCACGCTCGCGGGATTCTCCGCCACCGAGGAATATCGACCGGTGACCGTGGCGTTCGACCCCCTGGGCCTGGCGCTCCTCTTCTCGGCCGCCGTGATGGCGGGTTGGCTCGCGCGCCGCCTGGGTGCGCCGACCGCATTCACCATGGGGCCGCTGTTCCTCACCATCGCGTTGACTGGCCTTGGCGTGCAAATCTCATCGGTACCCACGCCGCTCACCAACGCGGCCCAGGTCCTGCTGGGCTGCGCGCTCGGCGCGCGCTTCGACCGCAGCTTCCTGGTGATCGCGCCGCGCTTCGTGGCGGCACTGGTGCCGGCGATCGCCGTGATGATCGGGCTGGCGGCGCTCGTGGGCTGGCTGATCGCGCTCACCAGCGGCGCCGACCTCGGCACGGCGTTGCTGTCGGCCGCACCCGGAGGCATCGCCGAAATGTCGATCACGGCGAAGGTGCTGCAAATCGGCGTCGCGTTCGTCACCGCCGCACACGTGGTGCGCTACCTGATCGTGGTCCTGTTCACCGTGCCCATGTTCAGGCTGCTGGAGGGCGCGCGCAGCAGGATCTCGCGCTGACTCGCGGTATGCTGCAAGACTACCGCCTGACAAACCAGGAAACCCGGAGGAGCAACCCATGAGATCCAAACACCTCGCCGCAATCGCAGCGGGGGCCCTCGCCCTGTCGCTCGGCGCCACCGCGCAGCCGTATCCGACCAAGACCGTGACGATCGTCGTGCCGTTTACGCCGGGGGGCTCCTCGGACATCACGGCGCGCACGGTCGCGGGCAAGCTGCAGGAGACGTTCGGGCAGAGCTTCGTGATCGACAACAAGCCTGGCGCCAACGGCGGCCTCGGCGGCAAGTTCGTCGCCAACGCCCAGCCCGACGGCTACACGCTCTTCGTGGGCTCGATCGGGGTGTTCGCGATCAACCCGGTCCTCTACAAGGACTTGGGCTACAACCCGCTGAAGGATTACGACCTGCTGTCGGTCGCGGTGCGCACGCCCAACGCGCTCGTCACACGCGCCAACTTCCCTGCCAACAATGTGCAGGAGTTCGTCGAGCACCTCAAGAAGAATCCGAACGCGGTTTCGTTCGCGTCTTCCGGGACGGGCTCGTCCGACCATCTCACTGCCGCCCTCTTCTGGCAGAAAACCGGAACCAGCGGCATCCACGTGCCATACAAGGGCGGAAGCGCCGCGCACCTGGACCTGATCGCGGGTAACGTCGACGTCTCGTTCCAGAACCTGGGCTCGATCACGCAACACGTGAAGGCGGGCAAGATGAAGCTGTTGGCGGTGACCGCGGACAAGCGCGACCCCAGTGTGCCGAACGTGCCCACCCTCACCGAGGCGGGAGTCCCGGGCATCGAGGTGTTCTCCTGGCAGGCGTTCGTCGCGCCGCGGGGATTGCCGCAACCGGTAAAAGACCGCCTCCAGCCCGCGCTGGTCGCCGCGATCAAGCATCCGGACACGGTGAAGCGCTTCAACGAGCTTGGCTTCGAGGTGGTGGGCGGCACGCCCGCGGAGTTCAGCCGATTCCTGAACGAAGAGCTCGCCCGCTGGAAGCAGGTGGTCGAGGCCGGCGGCATCAAGCAAAGCGACTGATCCCGGGAGACGAAACATGAAAACCACAGCAAGACGCGTCCTGCTCGCCGCCGCCGCCCTGGTCGTCTCCGGCGCCGCCCTCGCGCAATCCTTTCCGTCGAAACCGATCAAGGTCATCGTGCCGTATCCGCCGGGGGGCACTTCGGACATCCTTGCGCGGGCGCTCGGCCCCGGAATCACCGCGGCCCTCGGCCAGCCGTGGATCGTGGAGAACAAGCCCGGCGCGACCGGTAACGTGGGCGCCGACTTCGTCGCCAAGTCCCCGGCCGACGGCTATACGCTGCTGCTGGGCGACATCGGCTCGCTGGCGATCGCGCCGAGTGTGGTCACCACGTTACCGTTCGATCCGGTGAAGGACTTCGCTCCCGTGGTCCTGGTGGCGTATTCGCCGCACCTCCTGGTCACGCATCCCTCGGTGGCCGCGAAGGACGTGAGAGAGCTCATCGCGCTTGGCAAGGCGAAACCCGATTCGCTCAACTTCGCGGTGTCCGGCATCGGCGGCGCCAACCACCTCGCTGGCATCGAATTCGCGCAGCGCGCCGGCATCAAGTGGACCTACATCCCCTACAAGGGCGGCGCCCAGGCGCTCACCGACATGGTTGGCGGCCAGTCGCAGGTGATGTTCAACGGCATGCTCGCGACCTATCCGTTCGTGAAGGACGGCAAGCTGAAGGCGGTCGCGATTTCGAGCGCGCAGCGCTTCGCGTCCGCCCCGGACATTCCCACGGTCGCGGAAATGGGCTTCCCCGGATTCGAAACCGGCTCGTTCCAGGGCATCGTCGCGCCCGCGGGCACGCCGCCCGAGGTCGTGAACAAGCTGCACGCGACCATCACCGCGATCCTCGCCACGCCCGAGATGAAAGACCGCCTCGACAAGGCCGGTGCCGAAGTGCGCCCCCAGTCGCCGGCGCAATTCGGGACCTTCATCCGCAGCGAGAAGGATCGCTGGGCGAAGGTGGTGAGGGAGTCGGGCGCGAAGTTCGACTAGCGCTTGCCCTTCGCGAGCACGCGCTTCCGGGCAGCCATCCGCATTCCGAGCGCGCGCAGGTCGAGGTCAGTCTTCCTCACCTTGGGGAACATCTCCTCGTGCTCTTCCTTCACGTGGTGCTTGATGTATTCGGCGAGCACCGTGACCTTGGCGTCGAACAGGTCATCCCCCGGCTTCATCCGGTCAAGCTCGGCGATGAGCTTCTTGGCGCCCTGGTGCTCGACCTCGGCCTCGTCCAGCAGGTCCTTCTCATTTGGCAGCACCTTCTCGATTGCCGGGTAGAAGATCTCCTCCTCGATCCGGGTATGGACCTTGAGCTCCTTGCAAATCGTGCGGGCAAGCTTGAGCTTCGCGGCGTGCGCCGAATCGCCCAGCTTGTCGTAGCGCGCAAACATCTGCGAGACCGTCCGGTGGTCGTCCTTCAGGAGAACGATGGCATCGGGGCCCTTGGAGCCCGCTTTCTTCGCTACGGCCTTTTTCATGGTTCGCCTTTCCGTGGTGTTCAACGCCTCTACGACACGCGCCCGGGGTCCTGAGTTCGAGGGGCTGACGTGCGGCGCTTCAGAAGGCGTACGACGGGGCGGCTAGCCAAACTCCGCCCGCAGCGCTTCGCGCTCTTCCTGCGGCAGGGCGGGACTGAAATGCAGCACCTGCTCGAGAATGTCACCGGTTTCGAAGTAGGCCTGCCGACACGCGAGGTGAAGGAAGCCTCCGGGCGAGAAGGTGCCCTCCTCATGAAAAACGAGGCGCACGCGCCAGCCGCCCTTCCCGATGGGCTCGTGGCAGTGGCGGCATTTGGCCTGCCCCGTGGGCGCGCGCTCGGCGCCGTCGATGCGCGGCAGGCGATGGGCCGCGAGGCTCGCCTGCGCGATGCGCTCGAGCGCTTTGTGATTCGCCACGGAGCCTGCCGCCGCCAGCCCTTCGAGCAGCACGTCCGGGCGCTTGTACGCGGCGCAAGTGGGGTGGAACCAGTGCGTCACCTCGCCTTCCCCGAAAGGGTTCGGCAAGCCTTCGCCGAAGCGCAGCTCGCCCTTGGCGAGCGGCTGCTTGCATCCGCGGCACTTGGAGCGACCCGTGGCCGCGGGCTCGAAGATATGGGGCATGTGCGCAGGCTATCGGATGCGACCTACAGGGGTGTAGCCGCGTACAGCGCGAATGCGCCTACCTGACCAAAACTCCCGGCCGCACTTCCCGTCCAAGCATCATCAATCGACTGAGGAGAATGCCATGAAGCGAACCCTGATCGCCGCCGCCGTGGCGGCGCTGGTGGCCGGCACGGCGCAGGCCGCCACCACCGAATTCGTCATTTTCAAGGGCCCAAACTACCAGGGCCAGTCCCACGTCGTGGACGGTGAGGTCGCCAACCTCGCCAACGACGGCGGCTTCGCGCAGAACGCGTCGAGCCTGGTCGTACGCGGCGGCTATTGGGAGGTCTGCAGCGAAGACCACTTCAAGGGCGACTGCCACGTGCTCGCCGAGGGTCAGTACCCGCGCCTCGGCCGCGACCTGAACAATCGCATCTACTCGGTGCGCTTCCTGGGGGCCGACCCGAAGTTCGCCAGCCGCGTCTCGCGCGAGTACGGCGACATCCGGCAGGCCCGGCGCGAGGCACGGGAGGAAATGCGCGACGATCGCTACGCGCGGCGCGAAGGCCGCCGTGAATGGCGCGACGGCTACGCCGCCATCGAGCTCTTCGGGCAGCCCGACTTCCGCGGCCGCTCGCTGCGTGTCGAGGACAACGCGTGGGATCTCGCCGCCAACGAGTTCAGCGGCCGTGCCTCGAGCGTCGTGGTGCACGAAGGCCGGTGGCAGGTCTGCACCGAGCCGGGCTACAGAGGGCGTTGCACGGTTTTGAAACCGGGCGAGTACGGGCAGCTCGCCGCCCTCGACGACCGGGTTTCGTCGCTGCGCGCCCTGCGCTAGGCGAAAGCGGCACCCCAAGAAAAAGCCCCGCCGAAGCGGGGCTTTTTTGTACTGGGAAATTGGATCCCCGCCTTCGCGGGGATGACATCGCTCGGGCGCCGCTGGCGCCCATGCGATGTCACATGTCCATGTCGCCCATGCCGCCCATGCCACCACCCATGCCGCCGGCTCCGCCACCGGACTTCTCGTCCTTCGGCAGCTCCGCGACCATCGCATCGGTCGTGAGAATGAGCGCAGCCACGGAGGCGGCGTTCTGCAGCGCGTAGCGCGTGACTTTCGTCGGATCCAGCACGCCCATCGCCACCATGTCGCCGTACTCGCCCGTCTGGGCGTTGTAGCCGAAGTTGCCCTTGCCTTCGAGCACCTTGTTGATCACCACCGAGGGCTCGTCACCCGCGTTGCGGGCGATCTCGCGCATCGGCTGCTCGAGGGCGCGCACCACGATCTTCACGCCCGCGGCCTGGTCCTCGTTGTCGGTCTTGACCTTCGACACCGCGTCGCGCGCGCGCAGCAGTGCCACGCCGCCGCCCGGAACGATGCCTTCTTCAACCGCGGCGCGGGTCGCATGCAGCGCGTCCTCGACACGGGCCTTCTTTTCCTTCATCTCGACTTCGGTAGCCGCACCGACCTTGATCACCGCGACACCGCCGGCGAGCTTGGCCACGCGTTCCTGGAGCTTTTCCTTGTCGTAGTCGCTGGTGGCTTCCTCGATCTGCACGCGGATCTGCTTGACGCGTCCCTCGATGTCCTTCTTCACGCCGGAGCCGTCGATGATGGTGGTGTTTTCCTTTCCCGCCTCGATCTTCTTCGCCTTGCCCAGGTCCTTCAGGGTGGCGTTCTCCAGCTTCAGGCCCAGCTCTTCGCTGATCACCGTGCCGCCGGTGAGGATCGCCATGTCTTCCAGCATCGCCTTGCGGCGGTCACCGAACCCCGGCGCCTTGACCGCGACGGTCTTGAGGATGCCGCGCAGGTTGTTCACCACCAGGGTCGCCAGCGCCTCGCCTTCGACTTCCTCGGCGATGATCACCAGCGGCTTGCCCGACTTGGCCACCTGCTCCAGCAGCGGCAGGAGTTCCCGGATCGAGCTGATTTTCTTGTCGTACAGCAGGACGTAGGGGTCCTCCAGCATGGCGATCTGCTTCTCGGGGTTGTTGATGAAGTACGGCGAGAGGTAGCCGCGGTCGAATTGCATGCCCTCGACGACGTCGAGCTCGTTCTGCAGGCTCTTGCCGTCCTCGACCGTGATCACGCCTTCCTTGCCGACCTTGTCCATGGCGTCGGCGATGATCTTGCCGATGTCGTTGTCGGCGTTGGCCGAGATCGAGCCGACCTGCGCGATTTCCTTGGAGGTGGTGCAGGGCCGGGAGATCTTCTTCAGCTCCTCGACCACGGCGATCACCGCCTTGTCGATGCCGCGCTTGAGGTCCATCGGGTTCATGCCCGAGGCGACGTGC
>JANNKG010000554.1:0-2621 GCA_031396185.1 Burkholderiales bacterium
CAACGACGACCAGCGCAAGACCCGCAACTACCCGATGCAGCCGCCGCTCATCCCGCACCAGATCGACAACTACCAGGTGGACCTGCGGTTCCACAAGTGCATGGACTGCCACTCGCGCGCGCGGTCCAGTGAAAGCGGGGCGCCGATGGTGAGCGTGAGCCACTTCCAGGACTGGAACGGCAACATGCTGGGCGAGATCTCCGCGCGCCGCTACTTCTGCACCGGCTGCCATGTGGTGCAGACCGACGCGAAGCTTCTGGTCAAGAACAACTTCGTCGATTTCTACAACATTCCTGCGGATGGGCCGAAAGGCGTCCCGAAGAAGGGCGCGAAGAAATGATCCGGCGTGCAGGGGCGTGGTTCCGGCGCTGGTGGGGCGTCGTTTCCACGCCCAGCACCTTCTACAGCCTGGGCTTCCTCACCGTCGGCGGCTTCATCGCCGGGATCGTCTTCTGGGGCGGCTTCAACACCGCCATGGAGTTCACCAACCGGGAGGCCTTCTGCGTCGGCTGCCACGAGATGCACAACAACGTGTTCCAGGAGTTGAAGCCCACGATCCATTACGCCAACCGCTCGGGGGTCCGCGCGACCTGCCCCGATTGCCATGTTCCGCACGGCTGGACCGACAAGCTGGCCCGCAAGATGCAGGCTTCCAAGGAAGTCTGGGGCAAGGTCTTCGGCACCATCAACACCAAGGAAAAATTCGAGGCGAAGCGGCTCGAGCTGGCGGGCCGTGAGTGGGAGCGCCTGAAGGCGAACGATTCGCTCGAGTGCCGCAACTGCCACGACTTCGCGTCGATGGATTTCACGCGCCAGGGCCAGCGCGCCCAGGCGCAGCACTCCACCGCGCTCGCCCGGAAGGAAAAGACCTGCATCGATTGCCACAAGGGCATCGCGCATCGCTTGCCGGCCGGCGCGGGGCAGCAAGCCGCCGCTCCCTAGGCGCTTCGAATCTCGCGCGGGGTGGGACGCGCGCGCCAGCCTCAGTGCTTCGTGGACGCCTTCGCCAGCTTCGTGGCGATGAAGTCCATCAGCCCGGGCGACAGGCAATCGTAGGGCTCCAGGCCGAGTTGCTTGAGCCGGGCCCGCACCGCGCCCATGTTCGCGGGATCGGCCCCGGACTCGATGATCGAAGAGACGAAGGCTGCGAACCCCGGGGGCTCCCAGCCTTTATCCTGCGAGAGCTCGGTATGGATGAAGTCGAAGCCGTAGAGCGGATGCTGGGTGTTGTCGATGCGCCCGTACATGTGGACGCCGCAGCTCGAGCACGCATAACGCTTGATGGTCGCGTTCGGATCGAAGATCTTCAGCTTGTCCTGGTTCGCGGTCACGCTGACATTGTCGCGCGACACCGCCGCGACGATCGAGAACATCGCGCCCTTGGGCTTCCAGCACTTGGTGCAGCCACACGCGTGATTGTGCGCGGACTGGCCTTTGATCGTGACGACGACTTTTCGCTCAAAGCACTTGCACTGGAGCGTGCCGCCGGTGAAATTGGCCGCCGCGGGGGGGCCGAGCCCCTGGTCGATTGACGGGTGGATGGAAACGTTTGCCATGGTCGATGTCCCCTTCTCGTAGTGGGTCGAGCGCCATGCACGATAGTCCTTCCCGGGAGAAAAGGGAACGGCCCCCCGAGCGCCGTGCGTGCCTTGGTATGATCGGGCAAACCCGCCCGGACTCACTCCTCGATGGCCTCGCCCTTCCCTCCATTCGACGCCGCCCTCAAGATCGCCGAGATCACCGCGATCCCGACGTCCTTCCCGCTCCCGAAGGATAGCAACGTGCGCCTAGGCATCGGGCGCGCGGTCAAGCGCGACGCGATCATCGTGAAGGTCAGGACCGAGTCGGGCATCGTGGGCTACGGCGAATCGCACGCAGGACGTGCGCCGGGCGCGGTCGCCGCCCTCATCAACACGACGCTGCGCACCCTGGTCCTTGGCATGGATGCGACCGACGTGGTCGGGGTCTGGAACAAGATCTACTCGCGCCAGCTCGCCAGCCACGGCATGGGCGCCGGTTGCTCGCTCGCCATGAGTGGCCTCGACATGGCGCTGTGGGACATCCGCGCGAAAGCGGTTGGCTGGCCGCTCTACAAGCTGCTGGGCGGCGCGCAGAAGCCGATCCGCGCCTACGCGGGCGGCGTTTCGCTGGGATTCCAGGATCCGAAGGATCTGGTCGCCGAAGCCAAGGTCCACGTCGACGCCGGCTACAAGGCGATCAAGTTGCGCCTGGGCGACAACGTGAAGGACGACATCAAGCGCGTTGAAGCGGCGCGCGACGCCTTCGGCGACGACATGGAGATCCTCACCGACGCCAACATCGGCTATACCCTGGAGGACGTGCGCCGCGTGATGCCGGCGCTGGAAGACCTCGGCGTGCGCTGGCTGGAGGAGCCGTTCCCCGCGCACGACTATCGCAGTTACGCGACCGCGCGAACCTTTGGCACGCTGCCGCTCGCGGCAGGGGAGAACCATTTCACGCGCTTCGAGTTCTCCCGCCTGATCGAGGAGGAGAGCGTCGACGTGATCCAGCCGGACCTGTCCAAGAGCGGGGGGATCACCGAATGCCTGAGGATCGCGGCGATGGCCTCGGCGCACAAGCTCGAGATCCACCCGCACTCC
>JANNKG010000025.1:0-8289 GCA_031396185.1 Burkholderiales bacterium
TTCATCACCGCCAGGTCCTCCGGCTTGTTCATCAGGTCGACGTCGATGATCTCGAAATCCATGCCCTTTTCGTAGAGCACGATCCGGCACCGGTGGCTAAAGGGATCGGTAATCCCGGAATAAAGCGTCATCATCAGCGGACATCCTTCCAGTATTCGTTCTTCAGCAGCAACGCCAGCACGAAGAAGCCCGCGAGGAAGAAGAGGACCAGGATCCCCCACTGCCTGCGATCCGTCTGCGCCGGCTCGCCCATGTAGGCGAGGTAGTTCACCAGGTCGGCGACATGCCGGTCGTATTCGAGGGGGGCAAGCGTCCCCGGGCGCTCGAGCACGAGCTTGCGGGTTTGCTTCACGTCCCCGGTATTGGAATCCATCTTTTCGGTGACCTGCAGGGCCTGGTCACCCTGGTACTCGAACAGCACGTGCGGCATCGCGACGTTCGGAAAGATCGCGTTGTTCCAGCCGGTTTTGGTCGAAGGGTCCCGGTAGAAGCTGCGCAGGTAGGTATAGATCCAGTCCGGGCCGCGCGAGCGCGCCGCCAGCGACAGGTCCGGCGGGACGATGCCGAAGGCGGCCTTGGCGACCGCCGGCTCCATCGCCGCGGACATCGGCTCGCCGATCTTTTCGCCCGTGAACAGCAGGTTGTCGCGGATCTGCGCCTCGGTGAGCCCGAGGTCGGTGAGGCGCGTGTAGCGCATCGCCGAGGCGGCGTGGCAGTTGAGGCAGTGGTTCACGAAGACCTGTGCGCCGCGTTGCAGTGAAATCTTGTCGTGAAGATTGATCGGAGCGCGGTCGAGCGGCGCCTTCACCGCGGCGGAGCCCAGCGCCGGGACCAGGAGCAGCAATGCGAGGAAGGTCTTCATCAGCCGGTCACCCGCAGCGGCTCCGGGCGTTCGCGGTCGGTGGAGGTGAACCACGGCATCAGGAGGAAGAAGAGGAAGTAGACCACCGTCAGCACGCGCGCCGCCCAGAGAGCGATGTAATCGCCGCCGACGACCGGCAGGCCCTTGGAGAACTCCCCCCACACCGTGGTGGGCTCGACGCCCAGGTAGCCGAGGACCAGGAAGGACACGATGAAGAGCGTGAACCAGACGCGGTACTTCGGCCCGCGGTAGCGGATCGACTTGACCTTGCCGCGATCGAGCCATGGGAGCACAAAGAAGATCAGCGTCGCCGCTCCCATCACGGCGACCCCGGGAAACTGGGAGCCGAAGATCGGCGGCACGGCGCGCAGCATCGCGTAATACGGGGTGAAGTACCACACCGGCGCAATGTGCTCGGGCGTTTTCAGCGGATCGGCGGGAAGGAAGTTGTTGTGCTCGAGGAAGTAGCCGCCCATCTCGGGAGCAAAGAACACGATCACGGTGAAGACGATCAGGAACACCGCAACGCCCACCAGATCCTTCACGGTGTAATAGGGATGGAACGGAATGCCGTCCAGCGGCGTGCCGGTGCGGGGATCGAGGTTCTTCTTGATCTCGATGCCGTCGGGATTGTTCGAGCCGACCTCGCGCAGCGCCATCAGGTGCGCCGCCACCAGACCGAGGAGAACCAGCGGCAGGGCGATGACGTGCAGCGCAAAAAAGCGGTTGAGCGTCGCGTCGGAAACGTTGTAGTCGCCGCGTATCCAGATCGCAAGCGCCTCGCCGATCAGCGGAATGGTGCCGAACAGGTTGATGATCACCTGTGCGCCCCAATAGGACATCTGCCCCCAGGGCAGCAGGTATCCAAAAAACGCCTCGGCCATGAGCGCCAGGTAGATCATCACGCCGAAGATCCAGAGCAGCTCTCTGGGCTTGCGGTATGAGCCATACATCAGCCCGCGGGCCATGTGCAGGTAGATGCAGATGAAGAACAACGACGCGCCGGTGGAATGGATGTAGCGGATCAGCCAGCCGCCCGGCACGTCTCGCATGATGTACTCGACCGAAGCGAAGGCTTCCTGAGCGCTCGGCTTGTAATTCATGGTGAGAAATATCCCCGACACGATCTGGATGACCAGGGACAGCAGCGAGAGAACGCCGAAGTAGTACCAGAAGTTGAAATTTTTCGGCGCGTAGTAATCGGTCAGCTGCTCGCGGTACAGCCGCACCAGCGGGAAGCGCTGGTCGACCCAGGTGAGGATGCCGTTGAACCGTCCTGCACCGGTGACCGGCGCCTTTTCGATGGCTGCCATGTCAGGCTCCCCGGGGGTCTTCGCCGATCACGACCCTGGCGTCGCCCGCCCCGGCGAAATGATGCGGCGGTACCGTGAGGTTGGTCGGCGCGGGAGAGCCCTTGAAGACACGGGCTGCGAGGTCGAAGCGTGAGTTGTGGCAGGGGCAGTAGTAGCCGCCCGGCCAGTCGGCACCCATGTCGGAGGCGGCACCCACCTCCTTCTTGAGGGTTGGCGAGCACCCCAAGTGGGTGCAGACACCCTCCACCACGAAGACGTCCGGCTTGATCGAGCGCTCCGGCATCTTCACGTACGCAGGCTGCTTCGAGGTCGTGGAGTCGGGATCGACGAGAAAGGCGCTGTTCTGGGCCAGCCGCGCGACCATCTCGGGCGTGCGTTTCAACACCCATACCGGCTTGCCGCGCCATTCCAGCGTGATCTGCTGGCCGGGCTCGATCTTGGAGATATCCGCCTCGACCGGCGCCCCGGCCGCCAGGGCCTTGGCGCTGGGAAACCAGCTGACGAGGAGCGGCGCGGCAACGCCACCGGCGATGGCAGCACCGGCTGCGGAGGTGGCGACTATCAGGAGCCGGCGTCGTTTTTCATCGACGTTGTCTCGGACGATGGCGGTCATTGGGGCCGGGGGAAGAGGAAAAAGGAGGCGGGGGACGAGGTAAGTTCGGCATTTTAGCGGATTCGACCTACTTTCTTAAAGCCCGATGGGAGTTTCGCCAATTGACGCCGGCAGGGTGGGCGCTTAGATTGACCGCTGACCACGAGGAGTCCCCCATGGGCATGGCATCGGAATTCCGGGAATTCGCCGTCAAGGGCAACGTCGTCGACCTCGCGGTTGGCGTGATCATCGGCGCCGCCTTCGGCAAGATCGTCGATTCGCTGGTCAACGACCTCATCATGCCGATCATCGGGAAGGCACTGGGTGGACTGGACTTCACCAACTACTTTGTCGCGCTGTCGGCAATCCCCCCGAACATTGCGCCGACTCTCGAGGCGGTGCGCAAGGCCGGCATTCCGGTGATCGCCTGGGGCAACTTTGTGAACATCGTCTTCAATTTCATCATCCTGGCATTCGTCGTCTTCCTGATGGTCAAGCAGATCAACCGCCTGCGGCGCGAAACCCCCAAAGCGCCGGCGCCCCCCGAAGACGTGCTCCTGCTGCGCGAGATTCGGGACTCGCTCAAGCAGAGGTAATACCGCGCCACGGGGCCGGACCGCTACAATCGGCGGTTTTCCCGGCCCTTATCCCCCATGCGCAAGCTTTGGCTCGTCTTCGCCCAGGCCGTCACGCTAACGCTTGCGGTGCTTTTCGTCGTGAGCCTGGTGAAGCCGGATTGGCTCGCGTGGCGCGCGCAGGTGGTCGAGGTGCGCGAGGCCGTGCCGGGAGCAGGCTCACTGCAGCCGGCTACCACCGGCCGGCCGCTGTCCTTCAGCGAAGCCGCCAAGAAGGCCACGCCCTCGGTGGTCAACATCTCCGCAACCCGCCAGGTGCGCCGGCGCAACCCGCTACTGGAGGATCCGGCCTTCCAGCGATTCTTCGGGGAGCGATTCAACCTGCCCCCCGAGACCCAGCTGTCGCTCGGCTCGGGGGTGATCGTCAGCCGCGAGGGCTACATCCTCACCAACGAGCACGTGGTCGAAGGGGTCACCGAGATCCAGGTGACCCTGCATGACGGGCGCACCTTCATTGGCAAGACGGTGGGTACCGATCCCGATACCGACCTCGCGGTGGTTCGCATCCCCTCGGCTGCGCTCACGCCGATCACCTTCGGCCAATCGGAACAGGCCCGGGTTGGCGACGTGGTGCTCGCCATTGGCGACCCGTTCAGCGTTGGCCAGACCGTGACCATGGGCATCATCAGCGCCGTGGGCCGGGAGATCGGCAATCAGAATCCGTTCGGCAGCTTCATCCAGACCGACGCGGCGATCAATCCCGGCAACTCGGGCGGGGCGCTGGTCGATACCGCCGGCAATCTGATCGGCATCAATACCCTCATCTTCTCTCGCTCGGGCGGCTACCAGGGCATCGGATTCGCGATACCCGTAAGCCTCGCCAAGCGGGTGATGGAGCAGATCATCGAGACCGGCACGGTGACGCGTGGCTGGTTCGGGGTCGACGTGGCCGACATCACGCCGGAGCTCGCAGAGTCGCTCGGACTGAAGGCGACAAAAGGGGCGATCGTAGGCGCGATCGAGCGCGGCAGTCCTGCCGAGAAAAGCGGAATCAAGCTGGGGGACGTGATCTTCTCGATCAACGGGCGCGCCGTTCCCGATGTGACGACGGCGCTCAACGCCATCGCCGATGTTCCTCCGGGGAAATCGGTTCCGGTGAAGTTGGTGCGGCGCGGCCAGGAGCTCACGGTGGAAGTCACTGTCGGCAAGCGGCGGCCGCGGCCCCGCACCGAGGAATAGTCGCTATTCCTGGGGGGTCTCGGCGATCGCGGCCCTCGCCTTGCGGCCGCGTGTCACGAAGTGCGCGACCAGGATGCCGGCCTCGTAGAGAATGCACATGGGAATCGCCAACGCCAGCTGGGAAACCACATCGGGCGGCGTGATCACGGCCGCCACCACGAAAATCCCGACGATCACGTAGCCGCGCCACTCTCGCAGCTGCTGCGTGGTCACCAGCCCGGTGATCGCCAGCACCACGACCACCACGGGGATTTCGAAGGCGATCCCGAATGCGAGGAACATCCCGAGCACGAAATTGAAGTAAGCCTCGATGTCGGGGGCAACGGCGATGCTTTTCGGAGCCCACCGGTGGATGAAATCGAACACCGCGCCGAAAACGAAAAAGTAACAGAACGCCATCCCCACAAAGAAGAGGACGGTGCTGCTCACGATCAGCGGCAGCACCAGGCGCTTTTCGTGCGAGTAGAGCCCCGGAGCCACGAACGCCCAGACCTGGTACAGCACGAACGGCAACACCGAAAGGAACGCCGCCATCAGTGCAATCTTCATCGGGATGAGGAACGGCGTGATCACGCCCGTCGCGATCATCTTCGAGCCTTCCGGCAGCGCTGCGATAACCGGCCTTGCCAGCAGGTCGTAGAGCTCGGCGCTGTAGAAGAAAGCGGGGATGAAGGCCACTCCGATCACCAGCAGACATTTGATCAGCCGATCGCGAAGCTCGATCAGGTGCGACAGGAAGGTTTCCTGGATCTCGGAGGTTCCCCTCGCCCCGCTATCCACTCGACGCCTTTTCCCGGGAAGCGGGCTGCTCGTCGATTCCCAATTCCATCTGCGGCGAGGGGGCCGGAACCTCAGCCGGGGGCTCCTCGACCAGCGCGCGGTCGATCGCGGCCTGGGCCTCGTGGATCCCGCGCTCGGCCTCCGCGGTGGTGGCCTGGACGTCCGACTGGAAGGAGCGCGCCGCGCTTTCGAACTCGCTCTTCACCTTGCCGAGCTCGGCCATCTCCATCTCGCGGCTGATGTCGGACTTCACTTGGGTCACGTAGCGCTGCAGCTTGCCGAACAGGTGGCCGAGGGTGCGCGCGACCTTGGGCAGGCGTTCGGGGCCGATCACGACGAGCGCGACCACGCCAATGACCATCAGCTCGGAAAATCCGATGTCGAACATGGCTGGCGCGGAGAACCGGCGGCCGGGGATCGCTCAGGCGAGAGCCCGGGCGCTCAGCTCTTCTGCCGATCCTTTATTTCGCCTTCCAGCGTGGCGCCGGACGGCGGGATTTCTCCCGGCTTCTTCGGCTCGTCGCTTTTCATCCCGTCCTTGAAGCCCTTCACCGCGCCGCCGAGGTCGCCGCCCATGTTGCGCAGCTTCTTGGTGCCGAAGATCAGCAACACGATGACGAGGACGATGACCCAGTGCCAGATGCTGAATGAACCCATCGAAAATCTCCTGGTGGCGCCGCGGGCGTCGACCGGCCCTATTCGCCCACGATCATGCGCGGAAGAGGATCCGGTCCGCCGATGATATGGATGTGCAAATGATACACGTCCTGCCTGCCCACCCGGCCGGTGTTCACAATGGTTCGAAAGCCGTCGGAAGCCCCCTCGGCCCGCGCAAGCCTCCCCGCCATGGCCATCATCCGGCCCAGCTGCGGTGCGTGCGAATCGTCGCAATCGCCGAGCGAATCGACATGCCGCTTCGGGATGATCATGAAGTGCACCGGCGCCACGGGATGGATGTCGTGAAAGGCGAGCATGTCGTCGTCCTCGAACACCTTGCGACACGGGATCTCGCCTCGGACGATTTTGCAGAAGAGGCAGTCGGTCATTCGGGGCTTCCTTTCGGCCTCGAGGCCTTTTCGTCGATCCCGGAGCGGCCCTCGCGCCGCTCAAGCTCCCGCAGGACTTCGACCAGCGGGATGTCGAGCCTAGCGAGCGCCACGAGGCAGTGGAACCACAGGTCCGCGGTCTCATTGACGATCGCGGCGCGATCGCCTCCCTTGGCGGCGATCACCAGCTCGGTGGCCTCTTCACCCACCTTCTTGAGGATCGCATCGAGGCCTTTCGCGTTGAGCGTCGCCACGTAGGACGAAGCGGGATCGGCTGCGCGGCGCGCGGCGATCGCTTCTTCCAGCCGCTCCAGGACGCCGCGCTCAGCCATCGCCCGAACTGACTTGCGTGGCCAGCACCGGATCGGTGGCGACCCAGCCGCGGGCGTCGCCTGCGCCGTCGAGCCGGTTGAAGAAGCAGCGGCGCCTGCCGGTGTGGCATGCAATGCCCGCGATCGACTCGACCCGCAGCAGCACGGCGTCGGCGTCGCAATCGATGCGAATCTCGACCACGCGCTGCACGTGTCCCGATGTCTCGCCCTTTTTCCACAACGCCTTGCGCGATCGCGACCAGTAGGTCGCCTCGCCGCTATCGGCAGTGCGCGCCAGCGACTCGCGGTTCATCCACGCGAGCATCAGCACCTCCCCGGAAGCGGCGTCCTGCGCCACGGCGGGCACCAGCCCGTCGACATTCCATGCCACGTCATCCAACCATTGGCTCACAGTCGCACCTCGATGCCCCGGGCCGCGAGGAACCGCTTCGCCTCCGGGATGGTGATCTCGCCGAAATGAAAAATCGAGGCAGCGAGCACGGCATCGGCCCGCCCGAGCTCGATGCCCAGCGCGAGGTGCTCCAGCGAACCGGCCCCGCCGCTCGCGATAACGGGGACCGTGACTGCCGACGAGACCGCGCAGGTAAGCTCGAGATCGAAGCCGCTCTTGGTGCCGTCGCGATCCATGCTGGTGAGCAGTATTTCGCCCGCGCCCCGCGCCGCCATCTTCGCGGCCCATTCTACGGCATCGATTCCGCGCGCCCGGCGCCCGCCGTGGGTGTAAACCTCCCACCTGCCGGGGCCTGCGGCGCGGGCGTCGATGGCCACCACGATGGCCTGGGAGCCGAAGCGGGCGGCGGCGCGTTCCACCAGATCCGGATCGTCCACCGCGGACGTGTTGATGCTGACCTTGTCGGCGCCGGCATTGAGGAGCTTGCGAACGTCCGCGACCTCGCGCACGCCACCGCCTACAGTCAGGGGGATGAAAACCTGGTCGGCGACGCGCGCGATCACCTCGACGATGGTGTCGCGCGCATCACTCGAAGCGGTGATGTCGAGGAAAGCGATCTCGTCGGCGCCGGCGGCATCGTAGCCGCGCGCGATTTCGACCGGATCGCCCGCGTCGCGCAGGGCGACAAAATTCACGCCCTTCACGACCCGCCCCGCATGCACGTCCAGGCAGGGAATGATCCGCTTGGCGAGCCCCACCCCGCGACCGCTAGTCGTCGCCGGCGGCAACTTTCAAAGCCGCGGCGAAATCGAGCGTGCCCTCGTAGATCGCGCGCCCGGCGATGCAGCCGGTGATCCCCTCGGCCTCGACCGCGCGCAGCCGGCGTACGTCGTCGAGGCTATTGAGCCCGCCGCTGGCGATCACCGGGACAACCAGTGCCTGGGCGAGGCGCACCGTGGCCTCCACGTTGACGCCGGTCATCATGCCGTCGCGGCCGATATCGGTATAGATCACCGCTTCCACGCCGTAGTCCTGGAAGCGCTTGGCGAGGTCGACCACGTCGTGGCCGGTGAGCTTCGACCAGCCGTCGGTGGCGACTTTGCCGTCCTTCGCGTCGAGGCCGACGATGATATGGCCCGGGAATGCGTCGCACGCTTCG
>JANNKG010000047.1:0-1587 GCA_031396185.1 Burkholderiales bacterium
CGCCACGTCGCAGCGCACCGGGATGCCGGTGAGCACCGAGGTGATGGCGGTGGCGATCGAGATGCCCGCGCTCGGGCCGTCCTTGGGCGTCGCGCCCTCGGGCAGGTGGATGTGCAGGTCGACGGTCTGCCAGAAATCCTCGGCCACGCCCAGGCGCTTGGCGCGCGCACGCACGACGGAAATGGCGGCCTTGATCGACTCCTGCATCACTTCGCCGAGCTTGCCGGTGGTGACGGTATTGCCCTTGCCGGGCAGCTTGACCGCTTCCACGGTGAGCAACTCGCCGCCGACTTCCGTCCAGGCGAGCCCGGTGACCTGGCCCACCTGGTTTTCCTTCTCGGCGATGCCATAGGTGTACTTGCGCACGCCCAGGTACTTGTCGAGGTTGCGGGCGTTCACGGTGATGCGCGCGCCGTCCTTCTTCTTCGTGAGAATCGATTTCACGACCTTGCGCGAGATCTTGGCGAGGTCGCGGTCCAGGCTGCGCACGCCCGCCTCGCGGGTGTAATAGCGCGTGATGTCGCGCAGCGCCGAGTCGGTGACCGTGAGCTCCTCGGCCCTGATGCCGTTGGCCTTGAACTGCTTGGGCAACAGGTACTGGCGCGCGATGTGGATTTTCTCGTCCTCGGTGTAGCCCGAGAGGCGGATGACCTCCATGCGGTCCAGGAGCGGGGCCGGGATGTTGAGCGTGTTGGCGGTGGCGACGAACATGACGTCCGAGAGGTCGTACTCGACTTCGACGTAGTGGTCCGTGAACGTGTGGTTCTGCTCGGGATCGAGCACCTCCAGCAGCGCCGAGGACGGATCGCCGCGGAAGTCCATGCCCATCTTGTCGACCTCGTCCAGCAGGAAGAGCGGGTTCCTCACGCCGACCTTGGTCATGTTCTGCAGGATCTTGCCGGGCATCGAGCCGATGTAGGTGCGGCGGTGGCCGCGGATCTCGGCCTCGTCGCGCACGCCGCCCAGGGACATGCGCACGAACTTGCGGTTGGTGGCGCGCGCAATCGACTGGCCGAGCGAGGTCTTGCCGACGCCGGGGGGGCCCACGAGGCAGAGGATCGGCGCCTTCAGCTTTTCCACGCGCTGCTGCACCGCGAGGTACTCGACGATGCGTTCCTTGATCTTCTCCAGGCCGTAGTGGTCGGCGTCGAGGATCTTCTCGGAATTCTTCAGGTCCGTGGACACCTTGGACTTCTTCTTCCACGGCAGGCCCACGATGGTGTCGATGTAGTTGCGGACAACCGTCGCTTCCGCGGACATCGGCGACATGAGCTTCAGCTTCTTCAGCTCGGTCTCGGCCTTGAGGCGCGCCTCCTTGGGCATGTGCGCCGCCTTGATCTTCTTCTCCAGCTCATCGAGGTCGGCGCCCTCTTCGGAGTCGCCGAGCTCCTTCTGGATCGCCTTCACCTGCTCATTCAAGTAGTACTCGCGCTGGCTCTTCTCCATCTGGCGCTTGACGCGCCCGCGGATGCGCTTCTCCACCTGCATGATGTCGATTTCAGTTTCCAGCAGCTGCAGCAGCTGCTCGAGGCGCCGGCCCACGTGGAACATCTCGAGGATCTGCTGCTTCTGCTCGAGCTTGAGCGG
>JANNKG010000073.1:0-2379 GCA_031396185.1 Burkholderiales bacterium
GAGGGCATGGGCTTTAGCCCGTGCCACACAGCAGACAAGTTCGGAGGGCATGGGCTCCTATGAGCCCTGCTCGTGTCAACTCTCGTTCTTCGACCAGTCAAGAAGGCAGACGACCGCCGGAGCCAACCGTTCACCCACGGAGCGGTTGGCGGAGGCGGTCGTCTGCCGCCTCGAGACACGCGTCGTGCCCGTTCCTTCCCGCCGTTCGTGCTGGCGCGTCGTTCATGTCGGCGAGGCGTCGGCCTCGCACGAGCTCCTATCCGTGTCGCCTCGCTGAGGCGAGCACCCTATCCTGTGTGCGCGCGTGGCGCGTCAGGAACGACGCCTGGCACTGGGTTCCGTCTTCAGCTCGGGTGGCCCAAAGCCACCCCCTCCCATGTCCGAACGCCAGTGAACCAGCTCGAGGAGGCGTCGACCGTCGACGCCTCGAAAACTTACCCGCGCAAGACCGCGCCGGCCGGCACGATCCCCTGCTCGCTGTAGCGCCAGAGCGCAATTAAGAGTTTGCGCGCCAGGGCCACGATGCCGATCCGTCGCGCGCGCGGCCCGCCCGTGGCAAACCGGCGCTGAAACCACTGCGTCAGCTCACTGTCGGGCTGCCACTTCACCCACACCCACGCGAGCTCGACCATCACACGCCGGACCGCCTTGACCCCGGCGCGACTGATGCCTTGGTCGCGGGCCGCCTCGCCGCTTTGAAACGGCACGCCGACCAACCCACTTAAGGCGCCGACTTGGCGGCGATTCGTCAGGTCGCGGACAAACACTTCCTTCACCAAGGTCAACGCGGACCCCACGCGAATACCGCGCAGGCGGTGGAGGCGGGCCGCGCGCTCGGTCGTCGGCGTCGTCGCGGCTCGCACGGCCACCCGCTGCGCCGTGCGCGCCTGGCGCAAGGCGAGTTCGGTCGCCACCAACTGCCGCCACGCCAAGACCATCCGCGCCACCACCCCCTCCGGCAACGGCACGCCGGCCCAATCCGTCAGGTGGGCGAGGCGTTCCCCAAACGTCGTCCGGATCGGATCGCGGACCCCGTGCAACGCCAACAGCGCATGTAAGCGGCTGCGCTGGCAGGTGCGCTCCTCGACCAACGTCGTGATCGCGCGCTCGGCGTGGCGCGCATCCTCGGCCTCGCGCGTCGGCACGTGGACCACCTTCCACAGCTTTCGCTCGCCCTGGCCCCAGCGGATCAACATCCGCAACAGCTTGTCCGCATCCAACCGGTCAGTCTTCGCCCGTCGCCCGCGGCGCGACACCTCGATGCTCGACGAATCCACGACCACATTGTCGACACCCTCGGCCGCGAGCATCCGATGAATCCAGAAGCCGTCGCGCCCCGCTTCATAACAACTCCGCACGGGCACCGACTCGGCCAGCGTGAACCGACGCGTCGCCTCGGCGATTTCTCGCCGCAATGCCGTGCGATCCCCCGCCGCGATCTCGCGCCGCCGGCTCGGCGACGCCACCCCGACACCGAACGCCAGCAGCCACCGGCGCGCCCCTAACTCGAGCGCCATATACAACACCGAATTCGTTCCCGTAGACTCCACCTGATGGGGTACCTGTTGCATGACTGAGCTCCTTTCAATTTGTGGTTGAACGAGCTCTCAACGTAGCAGGCCACCCCGTCATTGCGTCATAGGATCTTTAGCCCGTGCCGACGCCTGCACTGTACAATTCAGCCTATGTCAGTCAGCAAGGTAATTGCGACGCTTACCGAAATCATGCGGCTCATGTACCAGGATCCGCCCTCGGCTTGACTGCCGGCTCCACGTTCCCAGGATGGGGACAAAGGTACGAGGACCAAGGGTGCTGTTCGTGGGGCAGTGAGGCGCCCAATTAGCCGCCGGTCGACAGCCGTTTAGACATGTAGATGTCAGGCCGGCCGGTCCCATTAGCGTCCGGCATGATGCCGGTCACCACGTAGCCCAATCGACGGTAAAAGAGGAACGGGTGGTTCCGGCCGAGGTCGCGAAGTTCCGCGATGTGTTTAGGCACGTCGTCGTACAAATCGATTCCCGCCAGTGACGTCATATCCGAGTCATCGTCGGTGCCCAGCGTCGCTGTGAGCCCACCGCGGTCGCGCGCTTCGGCCTCGAACGCTGCTACCAGGATTCGCCCGATACCTTGCCGCCGATGTTCGCGGCGCACCACGAGCGGGTGAAGCTCCCACACTTTGCCGTGGTATTCGGGCAGGCCACCGATCCAGCCATGCAGATTGTCGCCGTCCACCATGGCCCGGGCGAAACCCTCACGCAGCACCGTCACGACCTCATCGCGCGCAAGCTCGAACGTGGGCCATCCCTGTGGCTGGTTGAATGCCTCCACCAGCAATTGCGCAGCTTGTTCAAGAATCGGGCCCGGCCGATCGGCAAGGTT
>JANNKG010000085.1:0-1761 GCA_031396185.1 Burkholderiales bacterium
GTCGGCCAGCACGCTTCCGTGATCCGTGGAATGACGGCAACACACTCGAAGGGCTCGGGATTAAACGGGCGGTCCGCGCAGCCGACCAAGAGCATTCCCCAGAGGCAGGGCGCCGCGAGCAAGCATAGGCGCTGGGTACACGCCGCCCACTTCCTACGAGGGACGGCCCCCGATCTCATCGATCTTCGCGCACGGGCTTTCACAACGTCGCACAATCTCATCGTAGAACGACAACCTTCCTGATTCGCTGACCGCGTCCAGCCGACAGATGGGGCTTGAGTCAAGTGGTGTGTAAACGGCTTCAGGCGGCGGCCCTCTGATTCGACTTCGTGAGCTTCACTCCGTCCTCGAATACGACGCCGCGATAGACCTCGGCGGCCAGATGCGGCGCATCGATTTTGCGGAAGCGCTTCTCCGCCACCAGCAGCAGGCGCCAGATCATGGCGGTCGCGTTCTCGGTCTTCTTGAACCGCTTCGCCGCATCGGTGGGCAGCCGCCCCCATGCGAACGGGCTCTCCACCACGTTGGTCGTCCGCAGGTGCTTCCAGTGCTCTTTGGGGAAGTCGTAGAACGCCACCATCCGCTCCCAGTCCTTCTCGAGGATCTCGACCGCTCTGGGGTAGGTGCGCCGGAACGCCTTCGCGAACCGCTCGCGACGCTTCACCGCCTCCGCCCGCGTCTCGGCGTAGGGAATCGCGCACAGCAGCTCGCGCGCCATCGCCTGGACCTTCTTCGGCAACTGGTCGAGCACGTTCACGAGCTTGTGGTTCCAGCAACGTTGCTCGCGCGTCTCCGGCCACACCGCGCTCGCCGCCGCCCACGCGCCGGCTGCGCCGTCGGCGACCATCAGCTTCGGCACCTCGAGCCCGCGCGCCTTCAAGTCCGCGAACAACGCCTTCCACGACTCGGTGCTCTCGCGATAGCCCGGCGTGACCGCCAGCACCTCCTTGGTGCCGTCGGCCCGCGCCCCGATCACCACCAGCAACGCCGCCTTCTCGCGCTCGAGCCCGGCCTTCACGTACACCCCGTCCGCCCACACGTACACCAGTTCGCGGTCGCCCAGGTCGCGGCTGTTCCACGCCTCGTAGTCGGCCTGCCACTTGCCGCGTAGCCGTTCGATCGATCCCGGCGACAGCGTCGCGCCCTCGCCCAGCAGCCCGCGCAGCGCCAGCTCGAAGTCGCCCTTCGAGAGCCCGTGCAGGTACAACTCCGGCAGCAGGGCCGCCACCGTGCGGCTCTGCCGCGCGAACAGCGGCAGCACCCGGCTCTCGAAGCACTCGTCCAGGTTGCGGGCCCGCGGCCGGCGCAGCGCGATCGTCCCACACGACAGCGCCAGTCGGCGTGGTTTCCCGTGGCCGTTGCGATAGCCGGACGCGGGATCGATGCCGGCCCGGCGTTCCGACCGGCCGCGCCCCAGGAACGCGGTCAGCTCCTCTTCCAAGACCAACTGCATCGTCGCCTGAATCTTGGCGCGCACGAAATCCTCGAGAGTCTCCCACGTGGGCATTGACGGCACGGGCACTGCAGGTGTCTTCTTCGGCACGGCGGCGTCTCCTTCCTGTCGGGCTTTCGCCCGGGTTCTTGGCGAACCAGAAGGTACGTCGCCTTCAGCCTTTTACACACCTCGTGAGCTTAGCCCCGACAGATGGGCGAAATACACTCCGGGCTTTACATTCCCCCCATCCACCGTTCTACCACCCCAGCGAAACAAGTGCTTGCCCGCCTCAATCGTTTCGTCGGCCAGCTTGCGGATCTCGCGAC
>JANNKG010000110.1:0-2212 GCA_031396185.1 Burkholderiales bacterium
CCGCAGCGCCACGTTGGCGAGCAGCTCGCGGTCGAGGCGCTCGCGGATCTGGCGGCTGGTGACGTACTTGCCTTCCTGGCCCGCGTATGGCGACTTGTTGACCTGGAACGTCATCGTGAGCGTCGGCTCATCGACCCCGACCATCGGCAAGCCCTCGGGCGTTTCCGGATCGGCGTAGGTGGTGCCGATGACGAAATCCTCGATGCCGGTGACCGACACGATTTCGCCCGCGTGCGCGACCTGGGTCTCGACCTTGTCGAGGCCCTGGAACGTGTGCAGCACACCGATCTTGGCCTTGCGGATGAACTTGTCGCCCGACATGATCGCGACTTCCTGCGCCTTCCGGATCGAGCCGCGCCGGATGCGCCCGACGGCAATGCGCCCGAGGAAGCTCGAGTAATCGACCGCGGCGATCTGCATCTGCAGCGGACCCTCGGGATCGCCCAAGGGCTCGGGGACGTATTTCAGGACCGCGTCGAAGAGCGGGCGCATGTCGGTGCCGACCTCGTCCACCTTGGTAGAGGCCCAGCCGTTCAGCGCCGAGGCGTAGATCACCGGGAAATCGAGCTGGTCTTCGGTCGCACCGAGCTTGTCCATCAAGTCGAAGGTCTGGTCGACCACCCAGTCGGAGCGCGCACCGTCGCGATCGACTTTGTTCACCACGAGGATCGGCTTCAGGCCCTGCGCGAGCGCCTTGCGCGTAACGAAGCGTGTCTGGGGCATCGGGCCCTCGACCGCGTCCACGAGCAGCAGCACGCCATCGACCATCGAGAGCACGCGCTCGACTTCGCCGCCGAAGTCCGCGTGGCCCGGGGTGTCGACGATGTTGATGTGCACGCCGTGGTAATCGACCGCCGTGTTCTTGGCGAGGATCGTGATGCCGCGCTCTTTCTCGATGTCGCCCGAGTCCATCACGCGCTCGACCAGGTGCTGGTGCTTGGCGAACGTTCCCGCCTGCTGCAGGAGCTTGTCGACGAGGGTGGTCTTGCCATGGTCGACGTGGGCGATGATGGCGATGTTGCGGAGGGGGCGGCGCATGAGGGAATCGGTCAAAAAATGAGGAATTTCAACATTTTAGCATGCGGGAATGCTGCGACGCATCAAATATTTGGAGCGTCGCGCCGGGCGCCGCTCGGCGGCAACGGCCCGGGGCCCAATCACTTGTTTCGCATCCAGTCCGCCGTCTTGAAAAACGCGGCGCCCAGTTGCTCCCTAAGGCCTTGTGGCACCTCGGTTTCTTCCATCGCCTGGCGCATGCAGGCCATCCACTGGTCGCGTTCCACCTCGCCGATGGCGAACGGGAGGTGGCGCGCGCGCAGCATCGGGTGGCCGTAACGGTCGGTGTAAAGCGGGGGCCCGCCGAGCCAGCCGGACAGGAAGAGAAAGAGTTTCTCGCGCGCACTCTCCAGGTTGCTGCCATGCACGCTTCGCAGGCGCTGGAATGCCGGATCGAGTTCCATCAGGTCGTAGAAACGCTCGACGAGCGCGCGGACCGCGCAATCGCCACCCATGATCTCGTAGGGCGTTCGCTGGGGGTTCGGGGATAACATGAACGCGATTCTACGGGCGTTGCACTCCCCGCTCGGGAATCGCCCCTCCGCCGTAGCGAGTCTTGAGCTGCTCGATGAGCTTTGCCTCTGCGGGATCCAGCCGGCGCTCGTCGACGAAACGCCAGTTTCGCTCGTAGAGGGCGAGCGCCTCCTGCGCTGGGATCCATCGGTCCTTGCGGTTCCAGGCCAGTTCGCGAAGAGCGGGCCAGGCACGCACATCCACGACCGACTCGTCGAGGAATGCTCCCAGCGCGGCGGCGAACCTCGGCTCGCGCCGGGCGGCGCGCTGCCGGCGCTTGGCTTGGCGGAGCTGTTCCGCGCGATCGGCCGCCGACGTCCGCGGCCGCCCCGGTTTTCGGCGCCTTTCCACGGCGCCACGCTGTTGCCTATTATGATGACATGTCAACATTGCGCTAGCGCTTTCCCGAAAAGGGGAAGATGCGCGCATGGACCTCGAGCTCCTCCCCGCCCGCCACGGCCACTTCCTGATGGAATCCGGCCACCACGGCAACCTTTGGCTCGACGAGGAGCTGCTGTGCTACGACACCGAGCCGATCCGCCAGGCCGCCGAGGATCTCGCCAACCGCCTCGACCGCCACGAGTTCGACGCCGTCTGCGGGCCCCTGGTCGAAGGGGCATTCGTGGCGCTGTTCGTGGCCGAC
>JANNKG010000114.1:0-8872 GCA_031396185.1 Burkholderiales bacterium
ATCGAGCGGCCGGACTTCGCGCACGAACCGCAGCGCCTGCCCGCACATCTCATCGTCGAACACGAGCTTCGGGAGGCTGAACACGAGCAGGAAATCGAGCATTCCGGGGCCGGACACGGAGTTCACCCCCGCGAGGGCGGCAATCAGGGCGCTGCCGAACGTCTCGGCGCCGGCCTGCGCATCCAGGATCGGGCCGTCCGAGAGGGCCATGTACGACTGGGTCGGCAACCCGAGTGATTTGGCCACCGCGAGGTAGGCAGCGTCGAGCCGGAGCGCCTCGATGGCCGACATCGGCGAGCTGGCGATCTTCATGTGGAAGGTGGCCGGGGCGCCGCCGAACAGGACCGGGGCACCCGGCCGGACGATTTGGGCCATGGTGATCCCGGCCAGGACGTCCACCGTGTGGAAGACCGTGGCGCCGACGATCGTCACCGGGGCGATCAGGCCCATGAGGGTGACCGGCACGATCTCGACGGCGATCCCCGCTTCAACACAGTCGATCAGGTTCTGGCACGAATCCTCGCTGTAGCGGAAGTTGCCGGTGGCGGTGATCGTGAAGATCGACATCGGCCGAGCAATCAGGTCGGCTCGGTCTCGCCGGAACAACTGCATCAACTCGACCATGCGCGGCACGCCGTGCTCGGTGAACGCCCCGGACACGACCGGCTTGATCGAGTTCGTGAGGGTCATGTAGAGCCGCCACGCGTCGGATACCTGGGGCTCGATGTCATCATTGGTCGAAAAGGCAGTCGCCAGGTAGGGGATGTTCGCGAGGCCGTCGGCCAGCCGCACGTACTCGACGAAGTCGGTCGAGTTCGCCAATCGAGTCTGACCGGTTCTATGGTCGAGCACCTTGAGACCCGATGAGCCGGGTACGAAATGCACGCGATCGCCCCCGAGATCGGCGTGCGGGTCGCCGCCTCGGTCGAACAGGACAAACGAGCCTGGCGCGTCGGCGATCGCCCGCTCCACGATGTCGCGGGGGAAGAGGACCCGCTCGCCGGTGGTATCGAGCGGCAGCCCGTGGTCGAGAAGGCGCTGGCGCATGTCCTTGCCCCGGATCTCCATGCCGATCTCCGCAAGCACCCGCTTGGCCTCATCGACGATCCGGGCGATCAGCTCCTCGCTCAGGATGTTCAGACTCGGACGCATCCAGACTCCCTTCGTGCCGACCGCCCGTGGATGGTCCGGCATCGGCTACTGGGAGCAGGAGTTCACGCAGCTCAAGCCCTTGAAGCGCCGGGGCAATCGACGCTACTACCAGCATCATGAGGTGCTCCTGATCCGCCGCATCCGCGAGCTTCTCTACGAGCATGGATTCACCATCAATGGCGCCCGCAATCGGCTCGAAGAACCCGCGGGCAGCTCGCCGATCGGCTCTGGCACCCGAACCATGACCGTTCCCCAGCCGATTTCCCCCGGCAGTATCCGCAAAGAGCTCAAAAGCATCCTCAAGATGCTGGAGCGATAGACGACGTCGGCAGCGGCGTCGCCCCCGCGCGTAGGCGGGGGGCCAATCACCCTGTATAATTTTCAGCTCGGTCGGGGCGTAGCGCAGCCTGGTAGCGCACCTGCATGGGGTGCAGGGGGTCGTCGGTTCGAATCCAATCCCCCCGACCAATCCCCAAAATGAAAATGGTCCGGCCCCCAGGAGGGGCCGAACCCACGACGGTAATCGGCGCTCCGGTTATTTGGCGAACTTGAGCTTCGCCTGCGCGATGCAGTTGTCCTTGGGCTGGCCGGACATTGCGTCACACTTCTCCTTCGCCACTTTGTATTCGGCGTCACGCTTGTCGTCCTTCGCGTCGCGCTTCGTGTCGGCAACCTTCTCGGGCGCCTTGGCCATTGAGGTTTCGCCAGTGGCGACCTTCTTCACTTCCTTTGCGACCTTGGCATCGGCCTTGGCTCTGGTCTGGGCGGACTTCGCCTCCTTGACGCAGACATCCTTGTCGTTGCCCTTCAGGTCATCGCACTTCTCTTTCGCGACCTGGTAGGCGGCCTCGGCCCTGGCGGTGCGTGCCGCGTACTGCGCCTTCGGCGTGCCGTCGCGCGTGGCCTTCAGGTCGGCCTCGGCAACGTCACGCTCGCCCTTGATCTCGGCCTGGCAAATGTCCTTCGCGTTGCTAGTCATCGGCTTGCAGCGCTCCTTCGCGGCCTTGTAGTTGGCCTCCAGTCGATCCTTCTGGGACTTGTACTCGGCACTGCTCATCAAGGGCGCGGCTTGGGCGGTGCCGAATGCGAATAACCCCGCGAATGCCGCGATGATCAGTCTTGTTCTCATGATTGGTTGGTCCTCTCGGGTTGTTCATAAGGGAGTCGTTCGGGTGTGCGGAACAATTTTCTGCCATCTGGGGTGGGTTAACTGTAGTGAAGGTGTGCCGACAGTTGTAGGACACCTCCCTTTGGGATGTAGCCGCTTTCCTACAGCACTGCCTTCGCTGGACAAGGCGCCGTGGAACCCGGAGAATCCACGCCCATCCGATTGGGAGAGCGCGTCGCATGGCGGCGGCGCCGCCGAAGGGGCAGGACCCGCAAACTCTCAGGCAAAAGGACCGATCGGAACCGGACGTACTTCCGGACTCTGGAGAGCGACGGCACCGCCGTCCACCGAAGGGGCACGCGACTGCACTGGAGTCGCAATCTCTCAGGTACCAAGGACAGAGGGGTTTTCGCCAAGCGCTAGGCTTGGGTGGCCCCTTTCGTTTTCAAGGACCGGAGATTTCGTGCTCAAGACGACGCCCCTGAATGCCCTTCACCGCGCGGCCGGCGCCCGCATGGTTGATTTCGGCGGCTGGGACATGCCGGTCAACTATGGGTCGCAGATCGAGGAGCACCACGCGGTGCGGCGAGATGCCGGCCTCTTCGACGTGGCGCACATGCAGGTCGTTGACACCGAGGGTCCAGGTGCCCGCGACTTCCTGCGCTACGCGCTCGCCAACAACGTGGACAAGCTGCAGGTTCCGGGCAAGGCGCTTTATTCGTCAATGCTGAATCCGCAGGGCGGCGTGGTCGATGACCTCATCGCCTATTGGTTTCGCGACGATTTCTTCCGGCTGGTCGTGAACGCCGGAACGGCCGAGAAGGACATTGCCTGGCTGCGGAGCGTCCTTGCGGAAGGCAAGTTTCTCGCCGCGATCACGCCGCGCCGCGACCTCGCCATCATCGCCGTGCAGGGTCCGCGCGCCCGCGAGCGCACTTGGCAGGCATTTCCGGGTTGGCGTGACGTGAGCGAGCCTCTCGCGCTTTTCCAGGGGGTATTGGTCGGCGAGGCGATGGTGGCCCGAACCGGGTACACCGGCGAAGACGGCTTCGAAATCACGATGCCGGCCGAAGGAGCCCCCGCTGCATGGGAGGCCCTCGTTGCCGCCGGCGTGCAACCCGCGGGCCTCGGCGCGCGCGACACGCTGCGGCTCGAGGCCGGCATGAACCTCTACGGCCAGGACATGGACGAAACCGTGTCCCCACTCGACGCGGGCCTCGCCTGGACCGTCGACCTCAAGAGTCCCCGCGATTTCGTCGGCAAGGCGGCCTTGCAGCGCGACGGCCAGCGCCACGAGTTCGTGGGCCTGCTGCTGCTGGACGCGGGCGGCGTGCTGCGCGCCCACCAAAAGGTTCGCACGGCCGGTGGCGAAGGCGAAATCACCAGCGGCACGTTTTCGCCAACGCTCGGAAAGTCGATCGCGCTGGCCCGGTTGCCGCGCGGCACCGCCGTCGGCGATACGGTGCAAGTGGTGGTGCGCGACAAGCTGCTCGCCGCGCGGGTCGTGAAGCCTTCCTTCGTCCGCAACGGAAAAATTCTCGTCAACTGAAAGGCATGCCATGAAACTGCCGAAAGAGCTGCGTTACACCCCATCCCACGAGTGGGCGCGGCGCGAGTCTGATGGATCAGTGAGCGTAGGCATCACCGATCACGCCCAGGAGCAGCTCGGCGACATCGTGTTCGTCGAGGCGCCGAAGCCCGGACGCAAAGTCGCCGCGGGCGAGTCGGTGGGGGTGGTCGAGTCGGTGAAAGCCGCCTCCGACATCTACGCGCCCCTCGCCGGCGAGATCGTCGCCGCGAATGCCGACCTCGGTGCATCGCCGGAAAAGGTCAACGAGGACGCGTTCTCCGCCTGGATGTACCGGATCAAGCCCGCGAACCCCGCCGACCTCGACAAGCTGATGGACGCCGCCGCCTACGAGAAGTCGGCCGCGTCGCAGTAAAACCTCCGAGGAGACACGATGCCCGATACCCCGATGCCGTCGCAGCACGCAAGCCTCGCCGAGCTCGAGGACCACCAGGCCTTCCATCGCCGCCATATCGGCCCCGACTCCGAGGACCAGGCCGCGATGCTTGCGACGCTGGGCTTCCCCTCTCGTGCCGCGCTCATCGACGCAGTGATCCCCGCGTCGATCCGCCGCAAGGCGCCGTTGGGGCTGGGCGCGCCGCGAACCGAGGGTGAGGCGCTCTCGGAGCTGCGCCGCATCGCCGAGCGTAACCAGGTATTCAAGTCATTCATCGGCCAGGGCTACTACGAATCCTGGACGCCGGGCGTCATCCTGAGAAACGTGTTCCAGAACCCCGCCTGGTACACCGCGTACACGCCTTACCAGCCCGAGATTTCGCAAGGCCGACTCGAGGCGCTGCTCAACTTCCAGACGATGGTCACTGATCTCACCGGGATGGCGATCGCCAATGCGTCGATGCTCGACGAGGCGACTGCTGCCGCCGAAGCGATGGCGCTCTGCCTTCGGTCGGGGAAGGGCGCCTCGCGCACCTTTGCGGTCGCCGCGGACGTGCTGCCGCAGACGATCGACGTGGTGCGCACGCGCGCCGAGCCGCTCGGCATCGAGGTGCGCGTCGCCGCGCCTGATGAGCTCGGCTCCATCGATGCGTTCGCGGTCCTGGTCCAGTATCCGGGTGCGGAGGGCGAAGTGCGCGACTACTCGGCGCTGGCCGCTCGTGTGCACGAGCGCGGCGGCTTCCTCGTTGCTGCGGCCGACCTGCTCGCATTGGCGTTGCTCAAGTCCCCGGGAGAGTGGGGCGCCGACGTCGTCGTGGGCAGTGCGCAGCGCTTCGGCGTGCCGCTGGGCTTCGGCGGCCCGCACGCGGGCTATATGGCGGTACGCGATGAGCTGAAGCGCAGCATGCCGGGGCGCCTGGTGGGAGTCACGGTCGATTCGAATGGCCAGACCGCCTACCGCCTCGCGCTGCAGACGCGCGAGCAGCACATCCGGCGTGAGAAGGCGACTTCGAATATCTGCACCGCGCAAGTCCTGCTCGCAGTGATGGCCTCGATGTATGCGGTCTATCACGGCCCCGCGGGCCTGCAGCGCATCGCGATCCGCGTGCAGCGGCTGGCGTCGATCCTGCGCGCGGGTCTGGAGAGGCTGGGATTCGTGGTCGCGGGCGGCACGATCTTCGACACGGTGACCGCGACTGCGGGCGAGCATTGCGAGTCGATCGTCGGCCGCAGCGAAGGCAAGAGGATGAATTTTCGCAGGGTCGATGGCGATCGCCTTGGCATCTCGTTGGACGAGACGACGACGGCTGCCGACGTGGCCGCGATCTGGGAGGTGTTCGCGGGCAACCCGGTGGCGTTCACGGTGGAGGAGATCGAGCTCAATGCTCCGCGGCTCGCCGAGGCACTGCTGCGCCGCACGCCCTACCTCACCCACCCGGTCTTCAACCGCTACCACTCCGAGACGGAAATGCTGCGCTACCTGCGCACGCTCGCCGACAAGGATGTTGCGCTCGACCGGTCGATGATCCCGCTCGGTTCCTGCACCATGAAACTCAATGCGACGAGCGAGATGATTCCCGTCTCCTGGCGCGAGTTCGCCCACGTGCATCCGTTTGCCCCGCTGAGCCAGTCGCAGGGGTATCGCGATCTCATCGCCGACCTCGAGGCGCGCCTCGCCATCGCCACCGGCTATGCCGCGGTGTCGATCCAGCCCAACGCAGGATCCCAGGGCGAGTACGCGGGCCTGCTCATCATCCGGAAGTGGCACCAGAGCCGCGGCGAGGGCCACCGGAAAATCTGCCTCATTCCAAGCTCGGCCCACGGCACCAACCCCGCATCGGCGCAGATGGCGGGAATGCAGGTGGTCGTGGTGGGTTGCGACGAGGCGGGCAACGTTGACGTCGCGGACCTGGAGCGCAAAGCCGGGGAGCATTCCCGAAACCTCGCCGCGTTGATGGTCACCTATCCTTCCACCCACGGGGTCTTCGAGGCGTCGATCACCGAGATCTGCGCGATTGTTCACCGGCACGGCGGGCAGGTGTACGTGGACGGCGCGAACATGAACGCGATGGTCGGCTTGTGCGCGCCGGGCGAGTTCGGCGGCGACGTCTCGCACCTGAATCTCCACAAGACATTCTGCATTCCGCACGGCGGCGGCGGACCGGGCGTGGGGCCCGTGGCGGTGGCCGCACACCTCGCGCGCTTCCTGCCGGGGCACCGCTACCTGGAGAGCCCGCCGGAGGCGATTGGCGCGGTGTCCGCGGCGCCGTACGGCAGCGCATCGATCCTGCCGATCTCGTGGATGTACTGCGAGATGATGGGAGGGGAAGGGCTGACTGCCGCGACCGAAGTGGCGATCCTCAACGCCAACTATGTCGCGCGGCGCCTCGCGGCGCATTTCCCGGTGCTATACGCGGGTCCGGGCGGCCTGGTCGCGCACGAATGCATCCTCGACCTTCGCGGGCTCAAAGATACCTCCGGAATCACCGTGGAAGACGTCGCCACGCGGCTCATCGACTACGGCTTCCACGCGCCGACGATGTCCTTTCCCGTTGCCGGCACCCTGATGGTAGAGCCAACCGAAAGTGAGTCCCGCGCCGAGCTCGACCGCTTCTGCGACGCGATGATCGGGATTCGCGGGGAGATCCACGCGGTGGAGGAAGGGCGCATGGACCGCGAGGACAACCCGCTCAGGCACGCGCCGCACACCGCGGCGGTGGTGAGTGCCGACGAGTGGACGCGCAAGTACCCACGCAGCCTCGCGGCCTATCCGGTCAAGTCGTTGCGGGCCGGGAAATACTGGGTGCCGGTGGGCCGCGCCGACAACGTGCACGGGGACCGGAACCTGGTCTGCAGCTGTCCGCCGCTCAGCGACTACGAGTGATTTCCCGGGCCAGCGTGCGGATGTCGTTCACGATCATCTGCGGCATGAGATAACCGGTCGAGTAGATCTCGCGCACGCGTTCCTCAGGGTCGATGAGGAATACCTTGAGCGTATGGGTGAACGCCTCGGTGCCGGGAACCGCCCGGGAATCGGCCTCCACGCGCAAGTCCTGCCCGAATCCCTCGAGGATTGGCGCCAGCGCGCGCTGCGACCGCGTCGTCAGGAAATGCCACTCGGCCCCGGAACGCGCGCCGCGCATGCGCGCTCCGTACGCGGCGATGGCTTCGTAATGATCGTGGACCGGGTCGAACGAGAGGGTCACGAGGCGTACGCGCCGTTGCAGCTGCGGGTCGGCGCGGAGCAGGTTGCGAACCGCGCTGAATGCCCAGGTGGCTCGCGGGCAGCCTTCGGTATCCACGCAGCGCGTGTAGACCAGCCCGAGGAGGGTGATGCGCCCGCGCGTGTAGTCGGCAAGCGGGCGGAAATGACCGGAGCCGTCAACCACCTCGCCGTCGGGCGCCTGCTGGATCGGAGGCAACTCGTAGGTGCCCGCGGCCGGTGGCGTGAATGCAAGCGCCGGAGCCGGCTCGGTGCCCGAGTGCGCCTGCGCGGAAACCGCCAGCGCGAGGAACGCCGCGCCGGCGAGTCCCGCGGGCAACCTCATGCCGGCCGCAGCTTCGCCGTGCCGAACTTCATGTGGTGCGCGCGTCCCAGCTTTTCCTTGTTGAAGTCCACCTCGAAGGTGGGCTTGAGCTGCTTGCCGTCCCAGCTGAATCCGCGGATGAACTGCTCGTTGTCGGCGCCCCCCTTGTCCCAGTTGGCGAGGAGCGACGAGGTGATGTAGACACGCTTGCCGTCCCAGCTCTGCGAGATCATGTTTACCTGCTTGCCGGTGGCGAGCTCGTAGGTCTGCTTCGGTGCTTCGGGGTTGGTGAGGTCGAAGTAACGCGTTTTCCCGTCCATGAAAGTGTTGACCCACAGGCCCTTGCCGTCGGCGGTGATGCTGATGTCCACCGGCAGCGGGATCTTCGCCGGGTCCCCGATGGTGGCGACGTCCTTGGCGACCCACTTGCCGTCCTTGCCCTGTTTCACCAGCCAGAGCTTGGAGGTGAGCGCGGCCGCGGTAATCGCCCAGTTGTCGCCCTTGGCGAGCGACCAGCGGATTTCGAGCGGACCTCCGGGAACTGCCAGGACCTGCTTCGGCTTGAGCGCCTTCAGGTCCCACACCACCATGGTGTTGCCGAAGTTCTTCATCGCCTCGCCGTCCTTGATCAGCTCGCCGAGCGGGCGCATGTAGTTCTTGTAGCCCGCAAAGCTCGAGGTGAGCAGCGCGTTGCGCGACGGGTTGATGGCAATGTCGTAGCCGTAGCCGTCGCCGCCCTCCGCCGCCGGCATCGGCACCGAGGATACGAAATCGCCCTTGTTGTTGTAGACCGCCATGCCGGTCACGCCGCCCTTGTCCTTTACGTTGGAGAGGTTGCCGATCAGCATCCGACCGGGCAGGGCGTAGAACGTGTGCGGGCCGAGCCAGCCCGACTTGTCGCCGAGGTTGGCGATCGTCTTGGTGAGCTTCGGTTTGGCCGGATCGCTGGCCACGTCGAAGACGAAGATCTTGTTGCTGGCAAGCCCTCCCGCCCAGAGATAGCGGCGGTCGTCGGTAAAGCCCATGTGGTGGGCCTCGCCACGCTCGCCGACCGAGGCCGAGGCCACGACCTTGCCGTAGCTCTTCGACGCCGGATTCACGTCGACCGTGACCAGCTTGTCC
>JANNKG010000077.1:0-7047 GCA_031396185.1 Burkholderiales bacterium
GCGCCGCTACGTCGAGTCGCTCTCGGCGTACGCGCGCCAGTTCCTGCAACTCATGGAGAAGCCCGACGTCGACCTGATCGAGGGCCTGTCGCCCGCGATCGCGATCGAGCAGAAGGCGACCTCGCACAACCCGCGCTCCACGGTGGGCACGGTCACCGAGATCCACGACTACATGCGCCTGCTGTTCGCGCGGGTGGGCGACCCCTACTGCCCGGAGCACGACGTGGCGCTCAGCGCGCAGAGCGTGTCGCAGATGGTGGACCACGTGCTCGAGCTCCCCGAGGACACGCGCGTGATGGTGCTCGCCCCGCTCGTGGTCGGGCGCAAGGGGGAGCAGGCCGAGCTCTTCGACGAGCTGCGCGCGCAGGGATTCGTGCGCCTGCGCATCGACGGAGAGGTGCACGAGATCGACCGGCTGCCGAAGGTCGAGCGCAACAAGAAGCATACGGTCGAGATCGTCATCGACCGCCTGAAGGTGGGCCCGGCCATGCAGCAGCGGCTGGCCGAATCGTTCGAAACGGCGCTGCGCCATGCCGACGGCCGGGCGATCGCGGTGGAGATGGACTCCAACCGGCAGCACCTGTTCTCGGCGAAGTTCGCCTGCCCGATCTGCAGCTTCTCGATTCCCGAGCTCGAGCCGCGGCTGTTTTCCTTCAACAACCCGATGGGCGCGTGCCCGCGCTGCGACGGCCTGGGCGAGATCACGTTCTTCGATCCCCGGCGCGTCGTCGCCTTCCCGCACCTGTCGCTCGCCGGTGGCGCGGTGCGCGGCTGGGACCGGCGCAACCAGTTCTACTTCTCGATGCTGGTTTCCCTCGCGCAGCACTACGCCTTCGATGTGGAGGTGCCCTTCGAGGCGCTGCCCGCGACCGCCCAGGCGATCGTGCTCGCCGGCTCGGGCACCGAGAAGATCGCGTTCCGCTATCCGGGCGAGCGCGGCCGCAGCGCCGTGAAGGAGCATGTGTTCGAGGGAATCCTGCCGAACCTCGAGAGGCGCTATCGCGAGACCGATTCCACGGCCGTCAAGGAGGAGCTCGCCAAGTACCTCAACACGCGCGCCTGCCCGGAGTGCGAAGGAACGCGGCTGCGCGTCGAGGCGCGCCATGTACGCGTGGCGGGGCACAACATCCACCAGCTCTCGTCGATGCCGCTGAAGCAATCGCAGCCTTTCTTCGAGCACCTCGAGCTGCCGGGATCGAAGCAGGCGATCGCCGAGAAGATCGTGCGCGAGATCGCCAACCGCGTGCAGTTCCTGAACAACGTCGGCCTCGACTACCTGTCCCTCATCCGCTCCGCGGATACGCTCTCGGGGGGAGAAGCACAGCGGATCCGCCTCGCGAGCCAGATCGGCTCGGGCTTGACCGGCGTCATGTATGTGCTCGACGAGCCTTCGATCGGCCTGCACCAGCGCGACAACGAGCGCCTTATCGAGACCCTCAAGCGCCTGCGCGACCTGGGAAATTCAGTGATTGTCGTGGAGCACGACGAGGAGGCCATCGCCGCCGCCGACCACGTGGTGGACATGGGTCCCGGGGCGGGAGTGCACGGCGGCGAGGTCGTTGCCCAGGGCACGCCCGCCGACATCCTGCGCCATCCCGACTCGCTCACCGGCCAGTACCTCTCGGGCCGCAAGGCGATTCCAATCCCCGCGCGGCGCCGGCGCGCCGATGCGGCAAAGAAGCTGCGCATCGCGGGGGCACGCGGCAACAACTTGAAGGACGTGACCGTCGAGTTGCCGGTAGGGCTCTTCGTGGCGATCACCGGAGTTTCGGGATCGGGCAAGTCCACCCTCATCAATGACACTCTCTACCCGGCGGTTGCGCACCACTTGTATGGCTCGGCCGGCGAGCCCGCCGAGCACGACACGATCGAGGGGCTGGATTTCTTCGACAAGGTGATCAACGTCGACCAGAGCCCGATCGGGCGCACGCCGCGCTCTAACCCTGCGACCTACACCGGCCTCTTCACCCCGATGAGGGATCTTTTCGCCGGCGTGCCCGAGTCGCGCGCCCGCGGCTATGGCCCCGGCCGCTACTCAATTAACGTGAAGGGCGGGCGCTGCGAGGCCTGCCAGGGCGACGGCCTCATCAAGGTCGAGATGCACTTCCTGCCCGACGTGTACGTGCCTTGCGACGTCTGCCACGGCAAGCGCTACAACCGCGAGACGCTCGAAGTGCACTACAAGGGCAGGTCGATCGCCGAGGTGCTGGACATGACGGTGGAGGCGGCCCACTCTTTCTTCGCATCGGTGCCTTCGATCGCGCGCAAGCTTGCCACGCTGCTGGTGGTGGGGCTGGGCTACATCAAGCTCGGGCAGAGCGCGACCACGCTCTCGGGAGGCGAGGCCCAGCGCGTGAAGCTCTCGCTCGAGCTCTCCAAGCGCGACACCGGGCGAACGCTCTTCATCCTCGACGAGCCCACCACCGGCCTGCACTTTCACGACATCGACCTTCTGCTGAAGGTGTTGCACCGCCTGCGCGACCACGGCAACACGGTGGTGGTGATCGAACACAACCTCGACGTGATCAAGACTGCCGACTGGGTGATTGATCTGGGTCCCGAGGGCGGCGACGGCGGCGGCTACGTGGTAGCGCAGGGCACTCCCGAAGACGTGATTCGCGTCGCCGCGAGCTATACCGGCCGCTACCTCAAGGAGATCCTGGCGCCGGTGCGAAAAAAGGCTGCGGCGGGTTGATGGATCCGCGCGATCTCCTGCTCGGCAGCTTCTCGGCGGCGGTCGCGGCGGCGGATCCCCTGCAGATCGTTCCCGGGCACCTGCCGCAGCCCCCGCGCGGGCGCACGTTCGTGGTGGGCGCCGGCAAGGCCGGCGGCGCGATGGCCCTGGCCGTGGAGCGGCACTGGCCGGCGGATGCACCGCTCGACGGCATCGTGATCACTCGCTACGGCCACGCCCTTCCAACCCAGCGCATCCGTATCGTCGAGGCCGGCCATCCGGTTCCGGACGAGCGCGGCGAGGCCGCGGCGCGCGCGATCCTCGAAGCCGCGCGGGCGCTGGGCCCCGACGACCTGCTGCTGGCGCTGGTCTCGGGCGGGGGCTCGTCGCTGCTCGCGCTCCCGGTCGACGGCGTTTCCATGGCCGACCTCAAGGCGGTCACGCGCGATCTGCTGGCGAGCGGGGCACCGATCCAGGACATGAACACGGTGCGTAAGCACCTGTCGCGCATCCAGGGCGGCCGGCTCGCCGCGGCCACGCGCGCGCGGGTGCTGGCACTGGTGATCTCCGACGTCACCGGGGACGATCCGACCCACATCGCCTCGGGCCCATGCGCACCCGACCCCTCGACCTTCGGCGAGGCGGCGCAGATCCTCGAGCGCTTCAACGTGAAGCGGCCGCCAGCGATCGCGGCGCACCTCGATGCGGGCATGCGTGGCGCGCTTGCCGAGACGCCCAAGCCCGGCGACGCCGTGTTCGAACGCGTCGAGAATCTCGTCATCGCCACCGCCCAGGGCAGCCTTGCCGCCGCCGCCGCCTTCGTGAGAGAGCGCGGCTTCACGCCCATGGTGCTGGGCGACAGCGTCACCGGCGAGGCCAGCGAGGTGGCAAAGGTGTATGCGGCGCTGGCCCGCCAGGTCCGCCTGCATTCGCAGCCGATAGCCGCGCCCGTGGCTCTGATTTCGGGTGGTGAAGCGACGGTCACGATACGCGGCTCGGGGCGCGGCGGTCGGTGCGCCGAGTTCCTGCTTTCCCTCGCCATCGGCATGCAGGGCATCGAGGACGCCTGGGCGCTCGCGTGCGATACCGACGGCATCGATGGCAGCGAGGACAACGCCGGGGCGCTCCTCGCGCCCGATTCGCTGTCGCGCGCCCGCGACCGCGGGCTCTCTGCCCAGCGCATGCTCGCCGACAATGACGCGTACGGGTTCTTCTCCGCGCTCGGCAACTTGGTTGTCACGGGACCCACGCGCACCAACGTGAACGACTATCGCATCATCCTGCTGCCCTGACCCAGCCGGACGCCGATTCAGCGCCGGTCGACCACCTGGTCGCAGAGGAGTACATAGAGCTCGCGAGCGCGCCGATTGACGGTATCGAGGATCGCGCCGGTGGCGAACGACAACATGCCCACGATGCCGCAAGCGACCGCCAGGACGGCGCGAGCGACGCCGACGACGTGCCCCTGCTCCAGGAACTCGATCGTCACCAGCACGCCCGCGGCGGCCGCCAGGGACAGCAGCGCGAGGCCCACCAGGCCGAAGAATGCCATCGGCCGGTAGTGCTTGTAGAGGTGTGCAATGGTGCGCAGCACGCGGTAGCCGTCGCGGAAGGTGTGCAGTTTCGATTCGCTGCCCTCGGGGCGCGTGCCGTAAGCCACGCCGACTTCCATCATCGCCAGGCGGTGCTCGAGGGCGTGAAGCGTCATCTCGATCTCGATCTCGAAGCCATGGCTGAGCACCGGCATGGTCTTCACGAAGCGGCGGCTGAAGGCGCGGTAACCCGACATCACATCGGTGAGGCGCGCCCGGAAGAAGGCATTGATCGTATACAGGACGAGGTTGTTGCCGAACACGTGCAGCGGACGGAAGCTCTGGCTGCCGTACTGCTTCAGGCGGGTTCCGACCACCATGTCGGCGCGGCCCTGGGCGACCGGCGCGATGAGGTCCCGGATCCGGTCCGCGGGGTAGGTCGAATCGCCGTCCACCATGACGTAGATGTCGGCGTCGACATCGCGGAACATGGCGCGCACGACCTCGCCCTTGCCCTGCACCGGGACGCGGTGCACGTCGGCACCCGCGGCACGCGCCAGCTCCGCCGATCGATCGGAGCTGTTGTTGTCGAAGACGTGGATCTGCGCTTCCGGAGCGGCACGCCGGAAATCCTCGATCACCGCGGCAATGGTGGCCTGCTCGTTGTAGCAGGGAATCAAGAGCGCGATTCGGCTCACGCAGCATCCTCCCGGTAGACCCATTTCGCGCGGGCAGCATAGTTCCAGAACATCGCCGCCACGGTGGCCACGACCTTCGAAGCGACGATGCCGGCGCCCGCGACAACGACTCCCATCCAGACCAGCGCGTCATTGATCGCGAGGCCGACGATGCTGATCGCCAGCACCGCCGCGTATTGGCGGCCGAGCCGCGGACCCCGAAGCGTGCGGCCGAAGACCCAGACGTGCCCGAGCCAGAAGTTGACCGCGTTGGCCAGGACAAAGGCGAGCGTATTCGCCGCGAGCAGCGGCATCCGGTCCACCAGCGCCAGCAGGCAGCCGAGGTCGATGGCGAACGCGACCGCGCCCACCACGAGGTAGCGCAGGATCCGCAGGGTCGGTTCGCGTGTGACTCGCACCTGGCGATTATCGTCCACGTCGCACAATGGAAAAAGGGCCGGAGAACCGGCCCCTGTTTCGCGCATTCCCGTGGAAATCAGGCGGCGACCTTGCTGTCCCCGGTGTCGCGCTCTTCCTCGGCGGGAATCGGGCGGTCCACCAGCTCGACCAGCGCCATGGGGGCGTTGTCGCCCTGGCGAAAGCCGAACTTGAGGATGCGCAGGTATCCCCCGTTGCGCGACTTGTAGCGCGGCCCCAGCTCGCTGAAGAGCTTGACGACCATGTCGCGGTCGCGCAGGCGGTCGAAGGCGAGGCGCTTGTTGGCAAGGGTATCGGTCTTGCCCAGAGTGATGATCGGCTCGGCGACCTTGCGCAGCTCCTTGGCCTTCGGCAGCGTGGTCTTGATCGCCTCGTGCTTGAGGAGCGAGACGGTCATGTTGCGCAGCATCGCGAGGCGATGGCTGCTGGTCTTGTTGAGCTTGCGAAGCCCGTGGCGGTGACGCATTTTCGTTTCTTCCTTTCGACTCTCTTGGCCTATGCGACCTTATTGGTATTGTGGGTTGATGATAGTTGCTGGTGATGCCTTGGGTCCCCGCCTTCGCGGGGATGACGACGGGCTTACTTCGTAAGCCCTGCCACCGGCCAGTTCTCGAGCTTCATGCCGAGTGTGAGGCCCTTCGATGCGAGCACTTCCTTGATCTCGTTCAGCGACTTGCGGCCCAGGTTCGGCGTCTTCAGCAGTTCATTCTCGGTGCGCTGGATCAGGTCGCCGATGTAGTAGATGTTCTCGGCTTTCAGGCAATTGGCCGAGCGCACCGTGAGCTCGAGGTCGTCGACCGGCTGCAGCAGGATGGGATCGACCTGCGGCTGCGCGGTTTCCTGGCGCTCTTCGCTGGTGGACTGCAGCGACGCGAACACCGAAAGCTGGTCGACGAGCACGCTCGCCGAATAACGCACCGCTTCCTCCGGCTCGATAACGCCGTTGGTTTCGATGTCGATCACCAGCCGGTCCAAGTCGGTGCGCTGCTCGACGCGCGCGCTCTCCACCTGGTAGCTGACGCGGCGGACCGGCGAGAACGAGGCATCCAGCAGGATCGACCCGATGGAACGGGAGTCATCCTGGCGGCGCGAAGTCGCCGGCACGTAGCCGCGGCCCTTCTCGATCTTGATGGTCATGTCGATCTTGCCGCCCTGGGTGAGGTGCGCGATGACATGGTCGGGGTTGATGATCTCGACGTCGTGCGTCACCTCGATGTCGGCTGCGGTCACCGGGCCGGCGGCGGCCTTCTTCAGCTTCAAGGTGGCCTCCGAGCGGTTGTGCAGCTTCATCACCACCCCCTTGAGGTTGAGGATGACGTCGACGACGTCCTCCTGCACACCCTCGATCGTGGAATACTCGTGCAGCACGCCCGCGATCTTCACCTCGGTGGCGGCGTAGCCGGGCATCGATGAGAGCAGGATGCGGCGCAGCGCATTGCCCAGCGTGTGGCCATAGCCGCGCTCGAAGGGCTCCATGATGACCTTCGCGTGGGTCGGCGACAGGTTCTGCACGTCGATGATGCGGGGCTTCAGGAAAGTCGTGGCGTTGCTTTGCATTCGGGGGTACCTCGGCCAGAAGCGTTGAGGGAGCGAGCTCCAGCGTTACGTCGAAACGGGTTTACTTGGAGTAAAGCTCGACCACCAGCTGTTCGTTCACGTCGTTGGCGAACTCGGCGCGGTCGGGGAGCGCCTTGAAGACGCCCTTGAAGTTCTTGGAATCGACTTC
>JANNKG010000133.1:0-3670 GCA_031396185.1 Burkholderiales bacterium
GATGTCAGCTGGCCCGTCCATTTCATATAAGTCTTTGCCCTATCTGCGTTCATCTGCGTTCGCTTTTATCTGCGGCCATCTGCGTTCCCGCATTAGCAAAGTTAGAAGCGCACCAGCGAGAGGGAACCCTTGGCGGTCTGCAGCGCAATGCCGCCGCCGGCGGGGACCATCGAGTTGATCGCGGAGCCGTCGGTCGCCAGGCGCCCGATGATGGCGCCGTCTTCGGGCGCGAGCACGTGGAGGAAGCCGAGGCTGTCGCCCACCACCACGCGCCCATCGAGGACCATCGGCGCGGTGAGCTTGCGATAGGCGAGCTTGTCCTGCTTCCAGACGCTGGCGCCAGTCGCCTTGTCGAGCGCATGCACCGCGCCCGAGTCGTCGACCACGTAGATGTACTTGCCGTCGCGGGCGAGCGCGCGGGCGGTGGAGACGTCGCGCGCCCACAGCAGGTTGCGCGACTGGATCTCGAAGCACGCGACCTTGCCCTGGAACGCGGCGGCGCAGACGTTGTTGCCGTCGATCAGCGGCAGCCCCGCCACGTCGGCGATACGCTCGAGCTCGGTGGCCCCACGCGGTTGCGTGACCGTCACTTCCCAGGTGAGCTTGCCGTCCTCGATGTCGAGCGCGATCAGCTTGCCGTTGGGATAACCCGCGAGCACGTCGGCGCCGATGGCCAGCACGCCGGCGTCGCTGCGCAGCAGCAGCGAGGGCGAGGGACGCTGGAACACCCACAGCCGCTTGCCGTCCTCGATCGACAGCCCGAAGATGCGGCCGTCGGAGGTGCGCACCACGGCGACCTTGCGCGACACCGCGGGCGGAGCGATGACTTCGCCCGCCACCGACGTGATCCACGCCTGCTTGCCGGTCGGGTCGAGGGCCACCACCTCACCCTTGATGGTGCCGACCACGATCCGGCTCTCGCCCACCTCGACGCCACCCGAGACCTGCTTCTTGGTCTCGCTGCGCAGGAAGACCTTGCCGGTCTCCTCGTCGAGGATGGTGATGACGCCGTCGGATGAGGCCGTGTAGATCCGTCCGCCCTCGACGTCGGGGCGGAAGCTGAACCCACCCGACTTGCCCACCGAGGCGGTCCACACCGCGCGCGGCGACACCTGCGCGGTGAAAGGCGCGAGCGGGGTGGGTTTGTGCGCGGGGCTGCCGCTGATGCCGAGCAATTCCAGCGGGTTGTAACTGACGCAGCCCGCCAGCAAGGCGGTGGCGAACAGGGCGGACACCGCCCGGACGATGATCTTCATTGCGCACCCCCCAGGGCGTTCAACTTCGTTTCGGCGATGTTGCGCACCGGACTGCGGCCCTCGGCCTTCTCCATCGCGAGCTTGTAGGCCGCCCGCGCCTCGTCGATGCGGCCCTGGGCAAGCATCACGTCGCCGCGCAGGTCCGCGATCGACGCGGCGAACGCCGCCTCCTTGTTGGCGTCGAGCACCTTGAGCGCTTCCTCGTACTTCTTCTGCTCGAGGAGCACCGAGGCGAGCCGTGTGCGCGCGACCCCGCGATGTTCCTCGACGCCCTTGTCGAGCACCCACTCGAGCTGCTTGCGGGCCTCGTCGAGGTTGCCCGCGTCGAACGCCGCCCGCGCCGCGATCAGCGCCGACTCGGAGGCGTAGAACGAGCCCGGATGCTTGGCGATCAGCGGCTGCGCGGCGTCGGCGATCTTCTTCGCATCCTTGCCCTTGGCGGCCTCGGCCACCGGCTTGTAGAGGAGTGCCGCGTCTTCGGCCTGCCTCACGCCCCACCAGCGCCAGCCCTGCCACGCGGCGTAGGCGACGATCGCGGCGATCACCGCGGCGATCACGTAGAGGCGATTGTCTTCCCACCAGGCCTTCAGCTCGGCCAAGCGTTCCTGCTCTTCGAAATCGTACGATCCGGCCATTTCAGCTCACTTCCAGTAAGGCTTCGCGCGCATCGAGCGTCTTCTGCTCGCCGCCATCACGAAGGGGTTTCAATGTGACGCGATTCGCGGCCGCCTCGTCGTCGCCGATGATCACGGCGAACCGGGCCCCACTTGCATCGGCTTTCTTCATCTGGGACTTGAAGCTGCCTCCCGCTCCCAGCACCACATTCCTGCCCGCATCGCGCCACTGCTCGGCCATGCGCCACGCGGCCTGCTGCGCGGCATTGCCCGAATGCACCACGAACACGTCGACCTGGGGCGCCGCGGTCACGTCGGCCGCCTGCATCGCGAGCAGCACGCGCTCGACCCCCATGCCGAAGCCGCAGGCGGGCGTGGCCTTGCCGCCGAGCTGCTCGAAGAGCGCGTCGTAACGCCCGCCCCCGGCGATCGTGGACTGTGCGCCGATGGTCGGCGTGATCCACTCGAACACCGAGCGGTTGTAGTAGTCGAGCCCGCGAACCAGCCGCGGATTGACCGTGTATTCCAGGCCGGCGCCGGTGAGCAGCGCCTTCAGCTGGCCGAAATGCTCGCTCGCCGCTGCCCCGAGATGATCGAGCATTCGCGGCGCGCCCTCGATCATCTCCTGCATCTCGGGGTTCTTCGAATCGAGGATGCGCAGCGGATTGGTCTGCAGCCGCTTGCGCGAATCCTCGTCCAGCCGGCTCGCGTGTCCCGCGAAGTAATCGACCAGCCGGCCGCGATAGTCCTTGCGGTCCATGGCGTCGCCGAGCGAGTTGACGTGCAACTCGACGCGCTCCAGGCCGAGCGCCTTCCAGAGCCGCGCGAGCAGCACGATCTGCTCGGCGTCCACGTCGGGGCCCTCGAAGCCGAGCGCCTCGACGTCGAACTGGTGGAACTGGCGGGAGCGGCCCTTCTGCGGGCGCTCGTAGCGAAACATCGGCCCGGTGGTCCAGACGCGCATCGGGCCGTTGTAGAGAAAGTTGTGCTCGATCGCGGAGCGCACGATGCCGGCGGTCGCCTCGGGGCGCAGCGCGAGGCTTTCGCCGTTGCGGTCCTCGAACACGTACATCTCCCTCTCGACGATGTCGGTGACTTCGCCCAGGCTGCGCACGAAGAGCGCCGTGGGCTCGACGACCGGGGTGCGAATGTTGCGATAGCCGTACTGGCGGAACACCGCCCGGCACGCCTCCTCGAGCTTCTCCCAAAGGGGGGTTGCGTCCGGCAGCACATCCTCCATGCCGCGGATGGCCTGGATTTTCCGGTTCATGCGGCGCGAATCGGAATCGACTTCAGGCGCGCGGGGCGGGGCTCGGGGCTCGCGGCTCCATAACGAGCCTTCACATAGTCCTCGACGATGGCCTGGAACTCCTCCGCGATGCGCTCACCCTTGAGCGTCACCGTCTTCTCGCCGTCGACGAACACCGGCGCGACCGGCTTTTCCCCGGATCCGGGCAGCGAGATGCCGATGTTGGCGAGCTTCGACTCGCCCGGCCCGTTCACCACGCATCCCATCACGGCGACGTGCATCTCTTCCACGCCGGGATACTGGCTCTTCCAGGCCGGCATCTGCGCGCGCAGGTAGCCCTGGATCTTTTCGGCGAGCTCCTGGAAGAAGGTGCTGGTGGTGCGCCCGCAGCCCGGACAGGCCGAGACCATCGGCGTGAACGAGCGCAGGCCCATGGTCTGGAGGATTTCCTGCGCGACGATCACTTCCTGGGTGCGATCGCCGCCGGGCGGGGGGGTGAGCGAGACGCGAATCGTGTCGCCGATGCCTTCCTGCAGCAGCACGCCCATGGC
>JANNKG010000138.1:0-4102 GCA_031396185.1 Burkholderiales bacterium
CGGGCGCGTAAGGAGCGGCGAGTAGCTTCCCAGCGCGACCACGTAGGCATCCGCGGTGAGCACGGATTCGGGCTCGCCGCCCGCCTCGATCCTCACGCCGGATATGCGTCCGTCCGCGGTGCGCAGCTGCGTGATGTCGCGACCGTACAAAAATTCGACGCCCCGCTCGGCGCACAGTCGTGCCAGGTTGGCGGTGAACAGGTGCGCGTCGCCGGACTCGTCGGTGCGTGTATACGTGGCGCCGGCGATGCGATCGCGGAAATGCGCGAGCGCAGGCTCGATCGCCACTACCTCGTCGGGATTCTTCAGCTCGAGCTCGAGGCCGTGGCGGCGCAGCTCCGGTGCGCTCGCCGCGGCGTCGTCGAAGCTTTCGCGGTCGGTGAAGTAGTGCAGGATGCCGCGCTCGAGCGAGTCGTACTGGATGCCGGTTTGCGCGCGCAGCGCGTCCAACTGGGCGCGGCTATAGGCCGACAGCGTCACCATCAGGCGGCTGTTGACCGGCGTGCGCCACGGCATGCACTCGTAGAGGAAGCGCAGGCCCCAGGTCCACTGGTGCGGGTCCAGGCGCAGCCGGAAGAGCAGCGGGGAATCCTCGCGCCGCAGCCATTTGAGTAGCTTGAGCGGCGCATCGGGATTGGCCCACGGCTCGGAGTGGCTCACCGAGATCTGGCCGCCGTTGGCGAACGAGGTCTCGAGCCCGGCGCCCTTCTGCCGGTCGACGACTCGCACCTCGTGGCCTTGTTCGACGAGGTACCAGGCGGTGCAGGTGCCGATCACGCCGGCCCCGAGGACGAGAACTTTCATTGCGGGCGATTATACTTTCCACCCATGAGACCCCGCCTTTACGCCGACCTGCTGGGCTTCCTGCGCGCCGCCTGCACGCACGCCTCCCACGCCGGGCGGGAGCTGCCCGCGCTGCCCTTTTACGTGAAGGAACATGCCGTTGGGTGGCTCACGCCGTCCTTCGCCGACCAGCTGCGCCGCTGGCCACACCTCTTCGAGGTGAACGACGCATTCATCACGCTGCGCGCCAGGCCGGACACGCCCCAGGGACGTTCGGACGCCATGGCGCAGGTCACCCGCGAGCTCAAGCGCGACGGCGTCATCGCCGGCTGGCGCGACGAGCTGGTGAGCGTCGCCACTCACTACGGCGCGCCCGAGCTGTTGCGCATCGAGCGCGCCGCGAGCCGCCATTTCGGCCTCGTCGCCTATGCCGTGCACCTGAACGGCTTCACCCTGAAAGGCGGCCTGGCGCACGCCTGGATCGCGCGCCGCAGCCTCGACAAGCACGTCGATCCCGGCAAGCTCGACAACCTCGTGGGCGGACGCATCGCCGCGGGAATGAGTGTCGACGAGACGCTGCGCAAGGAGGCCTGGGAAGAGGCGGGCATCGCGCCGGCGCTGCTCGGGGGCTTGAATTGCCTGGGCGCGGTTCGCGTCGAATATTCAGTGCCCGAGGGCTTGCACCGTGAAATCCTCTTCGTGCACGACCTGTGGCTGCCGCCGGACTTCACGCCCGCCAACCAGGATGGCGAGGTCGCGGAAATCCGCTGCATGCCGGTGGAGGAAGTGCTGCAGAACATCCTGACCGGTGATTTCACGCTCGACGCGGGCACCGTGATGATCGATGGGCTGCTGCGCCTGGGCGCGGTGCTGCCCGAGGATCCGCAATACCTCGAACTGCTGAGAATGATGAAGCCGTGACGGGGCTGGCGCTGGCGCTGGTGGTGTTCTCCGCCTTCGTCCACGCGAGCTGGAATTTCCTCCTCAAGAAGAGCGGCGGAGGCACCGGGCTCATCGCCGCCGCCTCCCTGCTCTCGCTTGCGGTCTACGCCCCGATCGCGGCGGCCGCCCTGTGGCTGCAGGCCTACGAGTTCCAGCCGGTCCACCTGGCCGTGATGTTCGCCAGCGGCATGACCCACACGGCGTATTTCCTGCTGCTCGATCGCGCTTACCGCAGCGGCGGGGATCTCTCGATCGTCTACCCGCTGGCACGCGCCACCGGCCCGCTGCTGACCATCGTGGTGGCGATCGTGCTGCTGGGCGAACGCCCGGGGCCGGCAGCTATCGCGGGCGCCCTGCTGATCGGCGCATCCGCCCTGCTCCTTGCCGGCAACCCGTTCGCGTGGCACCGGAGCGAGGCGCGCCACGCGGTGGGCTTCGCGTTGCTGACCGGCTGCACCATCGCGGCCTACACCATCTGGGACAAGACGGCGGTGGCCGCGTGGCTGATCCCGCCGCTGGTCTTCGACTGGGGCACCAACGCGTTCCGTTGTTGCGTGCTCCTTCCGCTCACGCGTCGCCGCAATCCTGGAGCGATGGCGCTCGCGTGGCGCGACCGCCGCAAAACCGTGGTCGCGATCGCGCTCCTCTCGCCGCTTTCCTACATCCTGGTGCTGACCGCGATGGTATTCACCCCGGTGAGCCTGGTGGCGCCGGCCCGCGAGGTCTCGATCCTCTTCGCCGCGCTCATGGGCGCGTACTTCCTGCGCGAGGGCGACCTGGGCCGCCGGATGGTCGCTGCGGCCGGCATGACACTGGGGATCGGCGGGTTGGCGCTGGGTTAGAATCCGGGCACACCTCGAGGCCGTCACAAGATGCCCCCGTTCTCCTCTTCACCGGCCTGGAAGGCCCTCCTCGCGCACCGCCAAACGATCGCCGGGCGGCGCGTTTCCGAGCTTTGGGAGGACGACCCCGGACGCGGCCCGGCGTTCACCCTGCGCTGCGCGGGACTCGCCGCCGATTTTTCGAAGCAACGCATCACCGCGGAGACGCTGTCGCTGCTGGTGTCGCTTGCGCGCGAGCGCGGCGTGCCCGCGTCGATCCAGCGCCTCTTCGCCGGCGAACGCGTCAACGTGACCGAAAACCGCCCCGCGCTCCACATGGCGCTGCGTGGCGACGAACGCCTGACGGTGGACGGGCGCGACCTGCGCTCCGAGGTGCAGCGTAACCGGGAGCGCATGCGGGTCTTCTCGCAAGCGGTGCGCGACGGCCAATGGAAGGGGCACACCGGCGAGCGCTTCCGCCATGTGCTGGCACTCGGCATCGGCGGTTCGGCCCTCGGTCCGCGCCTCGCGCTCGAGGCGCTGCGCGGCGAGGCCAATGGCCCGACCCCACGTTCCACTCCTTGGGGGCCCGAGGTGCGTTTCGTCACCAACATCGACGCCGCCGAGTTCGACGACGCGGTGAAGGGCCTCGATCCCGCCTCCACCCTCGTGATCATCGCCTCGAAGACCTTCACCACGCAGGAGACCATGGTCAACGCGAAGGCAGCGCGCGACTGGCTCGCACGTGCCCTCGGCGAGGAGGCGATCGCCAAGCACGTGATCGCCGCCACCGCGAACAACGCACAGGCGACGGCCTTCGGGCTGCCGGAGTGCAACATCTTCCCGTTCGCCGACTGGGTCGGCGGCCGCTTCTCGCTCTGGTCGTCGGTAGGGCTTCCGGTGGCGATCGCGGTGGGCATGCCGCGCTTCGAACAGCTGCTCGCCGGCGCCCACGCCGCCGACCTCGAATTCCGCTCCACACCTCTCGAGCAGAACGTGCCCGCGCTCCTTGCGCTGGTGGGGATCTGGAACCGCAACGCCTTCGGCGTGCCCACGCACGCGGTGCTCTCCTACGCTTCGCGCCTCGAGAGCCTGCCTGCCTACCTGCAGCAACTCGAAATGGAATCCAACGGCAAGCGCGTCGACCTCGAGGGCAATCCGGTCGACTTCGCCACCTGCCCGGTCGTGTGGGGTGGCACGGAGACGCCGGGCCAGCATGCGTTTCACCAGTGGCTGCACCAGGGCACCGAGGCCGTGTCGTGCGACTTCATCGTGGTCGCGAAGGCCATGGGCGCGCAACGGGCCCATCACGAGATCCTGCTGGCGCACGCGTGCGCGCAATCGGAGGCCCTGATGGAGGGCCTGGCGACCCCGCAGACCCAGAAGGCGTGCCCCGGCGACCGCGTGAGCACGACCCTGGTGCTGCCGGCGCTCGACCCCTTTCACCTGGGGGCGCTATTGGCAATCTACGAGCACAAGGTGTTCGTGCAGGGCGTGGTGTGGGGAATCAATTCCTTCGACCAGTTCGGCGTCGAGCTGGGCAAGACCATCGCGGG
>JANNKG010000142.1:0-6588 GCA_031396185.1 Burkholderiales bacterium
TGGGCGCGGTGCTCTGGGTGGCCTCGCTCTGCTACGCGGGCTTCTTCTTCGGCAACATCCCCTGGATCAAGGGCAACCTCACCGCCATCATCATCGGCATCATCGTGGTGAGCCTGCTGCCCCTGGTGTACGCCTATGTAAAGAGCCGCCTCGCCCGGCCCCGGACCTGACATGCCGCCCTACGACGCCCACGTTTTCGACATCACCCGGGTGATCCAGCTCGCGATCGCGCCGGTGTTCATGCTGTCCGCGATTGCATCGATCATCAACGCATTGCTGGGCAGGCTTGCCCGCGCCGTCGACCGCCGCCGGGCGGTTGAGGGGGACCTCGATGACTCCGTGGGCGAGAAGCATGCCGCTGGCCTCGTGGAGCTGCGGCTCCTTGCGCGGCGAATCCAGCTGGTTCTCTGGTCGATCGGCTTCGCGGTGCTGTCGGCGCTGCTGGTGTGCCTGCTGATCGGCACCGCGTTCATGGGCGCCTATATCACCCTCGACCTGACGCGCACCGTGGCGATCCTGTTCATCGCGTCGGTCACGGCGCTCACCGGCTGCCTGCTGCTGTTCATGCGCGAAGTATTCCTGGCGGCACTTTCCGTGCACCACAACGTGCGCACTAGGCGGGGCGCGTAGCCCGCAGGTACGCGACCGCGGCCGCAAAGTAGGCGGCCGAAAGCAGCGCCTCCACGAACGCGAGGCGGGCCGAGAGTCCCAGGTCGGTGTAGGTGCGCATCGCCCCCTCCGCGACATAGAGGCAGATCAGCAACGTGCTCCACTGGAAGGTGTAGCGTTGCCCGCGCAGCACGCCGAAGAGAGGCGCCATCAGGGGCAGCACCTTCAACACCAGCCACGAGCCGCCAGGCTTGAGCGGCGCTAGGAAGAGCTCCCACGCGAGTACCAGGAGGATCAGCGCGACCAGGCAGGCGCTCGCCGCCAGCCACGCTGCTCGCGCACTCACGCCATCAGCTTCGCGGCGACCGTGGCGAGGCGCTTGCCGAGCGCAAAGGCGAGGCGCGACTCCTCGTCGGCGATCGGGCGGTCGTTGGCCGCTCCCGAGACATGCGTTGCGCCGTACGGAGTGCCGCCGGAGCGGGTGGTGTTGAGGTCGGGCTCGGTATAGGGCAACCCGACGATCAACATCCCGTGGTGCAACAGGGGAAGCATCATCGACAGCAGCGTGGTTTCCTGGCCACCGTGCATCGTCGCGGTCGAGGAGAACACCGCGGCCGGTTTGCCCGCGAGGGTGCCGCGGCTCCACTCGCTGCCCAGGCCGTCGATGAAGTACTTGAGGGGTGCTGCCATGTTGCCGAAACGCGTGGGCGACCCCAGCGCGATGGCGACGCACTCCTCGAGGTCGCGCGCCTCCGCGTAGGGCGGGCCCTCGGCAGGAATCGCGGGCGCGGGCTTCTCGACTACGGTGGCGACCCGGGGGACGGTGCGCACGCGCGCGCGCATGCCCTCGACGCTATCGATGCCGCGCGCCACCGATTGTGCGAGAGCCCGCACCGAGCCGGTGGCGCTGTAGTAGAGGACGAGGACTTCGGCCATGTTGCTACTATGATAGCCGTGCTCGGCAAGCTCCTCGAATCCTTCCACTTCCTGCGCTACGTCCTGCGCCGCTGGACCGCGGACCGCTGCCCGCAGATCGCGGGCAGCCTCGCATTCACGACGCTCCTCGCACTCGTCCCGATCTTCGCCATCGCCGTGTCGCTCCTCTCGCGGGCGCCATTCTTCGACGACCTGATGGTGCAGATCAAGATTTTCCTGCTCCTCAACCTGGCGCCTGACATCGCGGGCCGCATCATCACCGTGTACATGGCGGAGTTCGCCTCGAACGCGACGCGCCTTACAACCCTGGGAGTGGCGATCCTGTTCGTGACCTCGGTGGCGTTGATGCTGACCATCGATCGCTCGATCAACGCCATCTGGCGCACGCGCCGCGCGCGCTCGGTCTGGGTCTCGATCAGCGCCTACGTGGGATTGCTCGCCGTGGGGCCGATCCTGATCGGCGCGAGCGTCTCGATCACCACCTATCTGCTCACACTGCCATCGCGCTGGTCGGCCGTGCCGACCCCGGCACACTCATTCCTGCTGCAGGCGGTGCCGACCGCGGTGAGCACGCTCGCGTTTTTCCTGATCTACCGGCTGGTGCCGCATCGGCCCGTTCCCTGGAAGCACGCCCTTGCCGGAGGACTGCTGGCAGCGGTGATGTTCGAGATCGCCAAGGAGGCGCTCGCCTTCTACTTCGCCAACGTTCCCAGCTACAGCGTGGTGTACGGCGCATTCGCGGCGGTACCGTTTTTCCTGCTCTGGGTATACGTGTCGTGGCTGATCGTTCTCTTCGGGGCGGAGATGGCGGCGGCGCTGGGGGAATGGCCGGTCAAGCAGCCAGCGGCGGTCGACGCGGAGGCGGGCGACGCGCGGGAAGAGGAAAAGCCCTCCACGCCCTCCGTCAGGAAGGCGAAACGTGGAAGAGCTCGAAGCGCCCGGTCTTCTCGATGAGGCTGGTGGCACGCACCGATGCCACCGTGCCTTCATGATCGAGCTCGAATTCCCTCAGGTCGGAGAACGTGTTCGGCGGCGTGAGGAGTGCGTCGGCCTCCACGGATTGGTCGCCGAACGCGAGCCATAGCCCAAGCTTGGCCTGCGGGGCGGAGGTGATCGTGGGCTGCACCCACACCGGTCGCGCCATGGTGCCGAGGAATTGGATGCCGAATTCCATCCCCCCCTCGTCGAACATCGTGATCCAGCGCGCCACGCCGATGGTCCAGCGCGAACGGTTCATGAGCTTCACGCCCACGACCTCGCCCACGCCGATCGGCTGCTGGGTCGCGCCCATGCGGCGCACTTTGAGCCCGCCGGTGCTCTCGTTGACCACATCCCACTCGAAAACCGGGATCGGCTGCGACGCGTCGTCGGTCGGCAGCGCCATCAACGGCATGGTGATGCCCTTGCGCAGCGCCTCGGCCTCGGCGTGAGGATCGACCTTGGGTTCGAACGAGACAAAATGTCCGACGGCCTTCAGGCCGACGCAGATCGCCACCGTGCTCTCCGTGGTGCTGCGTTTCTGGGAGCGCATCGGCGGGTCGCCCCACAGCGTGATGAGGCGGGCGAGGAGGCCCAGGCCGTCGGGCCCCATGGCCTTGATCATGGTGGCCGACACGTTGCCGGTTTCCGCGGCCTGCTTCTTGGCGCGCAACTTGTCGACGATCGGATTCGCATCCAGCAGGCGCCAGTTGGGCCCGCCAGCGTCGTCGTTGGCCGAGAGTGCCGGCTTGGGCGGCTTGTCGGTGTCGCACGGCACGATGAAGTGCGCGGCTGCGCGCGTGGCGGGACGCTCGCGCCCGAGGGTCACCGAGCCACGGTACGCGCGGGCTTGCGCGAGGATCTTGTCGGTCTCGCCCTGCACCAGGCGATAGGGGTCGGTGAGCGAGAGCAGCAGCGCCTCGCAATAGATGTCGAACACCGTTGACTTGGTCTCCGCATCGACGATCTCCTTGGCCACGCCTTCCTGCTCGGCGTGCAGGTAGAGCTGGTTCATGTCCCGCCAGACGCCCGAAGGTATCGGCGTGTACGACTTGTAGCTCGCGCGCAGTCCTGCAGTCAGGTACTCCATCGCCCGGCCGATGTGCATCGGCAGCGGCTTTTTCGAGCCGAACCCGAGCAGCTTGCCGCCCCTTTCGACTAGCGCGATCTTGTAGCCCGTGGCCAGCTCGGCGGACAGGTCGCGGGCGAGGATGAGCGCCTCGCGCGCGCGCGGGCCGAGGGGCAGGGTCGATTTGCTGTAGATCGCGTCCAGCTCCTCGAGCGCCACGGCGGCGGTGGGGCGATAGACCTCCAGGATCTGCAGTCGCGTATCGACGTCGAGCTTGGCGCGGTTCAGGGCGGCAAGGTGGGCGCAGAGCTTGCGGCCTGCATCGAGGCTCTGGGCGAGCGGCAGCCCCTCGATCCATGCCTTGACCTGCTTCGGCCGGATCTCGAGATCCTTGGGGGGGGCAACGCGTTCGGCGGGAAAGGTGAGGGCGAGCGGCATGGCGGGACTTTTCTAGTAAGCTTGACGAGAGGATAGACGAGGAATTTGCTTTTGAAAACCAATCTGTTATTGCGCTTGCCACGGCTTCTCGCGATGGCGGTCGCGATCCTCGCGGCACTACCCGCCGGCGCCTTCGATATCACCGACACCCAGGGACAGCGCCACCGCCTCGCCGACTACCGCGGCCGCTTTGTGGTGCTGAATTTCTGGGCCACTTGGTGCGTGCCCTGCATCCAGGAAATCCCCGAGATCGCCGCTTTCCATAAGCACAACCCGCGCGTCGTCGTGATCGGCATCGCGATGGATGCGGAGAACGTCGCCAAGGTGAAGCAGTTCGCGTTGAAGACCGGTCACGATTATCCGCTGGTGTTGGCCGACGCGAGCGTCGAAAAGCAGCTGGGCGAGCCGCGGGCGCTTCCGACCACGCGCATCTTCGACCCCGCGGGCAAGACCACCTACGACCGCGTCGGGCGGGTGAACCGGAAATTCCTCGAGGAGGCCACGCGCTCGCCTTCGCCGGCCAAGGCCTGAGCCGCGAGCGCCCAGCGACTGCGTAGGGCCTGCTGCACGCGGTTTGGATATTCGGCCTGGCCGAGGCTGCCGTTGTAGCGGCCCAGCGCGTTGGCGACATTGCCGCGCTCGCGATCGAGGTAATGGCGCAGGATCGTGCAGCCGTAGCGCAGGTTGATGCGCTCCTGGAACAGGTTGTGGCCGGTCTCGCCGATTTCGCGCACCCAGAACGGCATCACCTGCATGAGGCCGCGCGCGCCGGCCTTGGAAACCGCGTATTTGCGGAAGCGGCTCTCGACGTCGATCACCGCCAGGACCAGGTGGGGATCGAGGCCTGCGCGCAGGGATTCGTAGCGCACCAGCGCCAGGAACTGGCGCGCCGCATCCTCATCGGGGAATCGCCCCGCGACGCTTCGCGTCATCGCGCGCACCCAGGCGCGCGTATCGAGGTCCTTTTCATCGACGCTCGAGCGATCGTTGACCGCGCTCGCGAGGGTGGCGCGCACCGATGCCGACAACACCTCGTACTGCTGCGCTCCGGCGAATGCCTGGAGCGAAAAAAGAAACCCTGCTACTACTAACCCAAGCCGGAACGCCGATGTACGCCGATGCCCCGCCGATTGCCGCAGATGCATCGCCCTAACGCAGGACATTTCTGGAGTTTTCGGGGCTGGGATGGATAACTCCCGAACCACCCTCAGGGTTTTATCGGCGGCAATCGGCGGGGCATCGGCGTACATCGGCGTTCAGGTTTTTCCTAATCTTTTCCGCAGGAAAGTCGCCGCTTCGGCGAGTGATACCTTTGTCGCGGCGGCCTCGCGGCGGTGCTGGTATTCGACCTGGCCCTCCTTCAGGCCGCGGTCGCCCACCACGATGCGATGGGGAATGCCGATCAGTTCCTGGTCGGCCAGCAGCACCCCGGGGCGCTCGTCGCGGTCGTCGAGGAACACGTCCACGCCCGCCGCGGTGAGTTCGGCGTAGAGCTTGTCGGCCGCGGCTTTCACCGATTCGCTGCGGCCGTAGCCCATCGGAATGATCGCCACCGTGAACGGTGCCATCGGCTCGGGCCAGATGATGCCGCGCTCGTCATGGTTCTGCTCGATCGCAGCGGCCACCACTCGCGTAACCCCGATCCCGTAGCAGCCCATCTCCATCGGCTTTGTCTCGCCCTTCTCGTCGATGTAGGTCACGCCCATCTTCTGGCTGTAGGCGGTGCGCAGCTGGAACACGTGGCCGACTTCGATGCCGCGCGCCAGCTCGAGCACGCCCTTGCCGTCCGGCGAAGGGTCCCCCGCAACCACGTTGCGGATGTCGGCGACGGTCTCGGGTTCGGGCAGGTCGCGGCCCCAGTTGACTCCGGTCAAATGGAATCCCTCCTCGTTCGCCCCGCAGCAGAAATCGCTCATCGCGGCGACGCTGCGGTCGGCGACGATGCGCACCTTGTGCCCCACCGGGCCGAGGGAGCCGGGCGGGCCTGACAGGCGCGTACGGATCTCCGCGTCGGTGGCGAAGCGAAACGGCTTGAGGCCCGGGAGCTTCGAGGTCTTCACCTCGTTCATCATGTGGTCGCCGCGCACCAGCAACATGACCATGGCGTCGTTGCTCATCACCACGATCGACTTCACCGTCTTCTGGATCGGGATGCGCAGGAACTCGGAGACCTCTTCGCAGGTGTGCTTGCCGGGGGTCGCGACCTTCTTCATGGCGCCTGCCGGCTGCGCGCGTGCCTCGCGTGGGCCCATCGCTTCGGCGAGCTCGACGTTTGCCGCGTAGTCGGAGTCCGGGGCGTAGGCAATCGCGTCCTCCCCCGAGCCCGCGAGCACCTGGAACTCGTGCGAGCCGGTGCCCCCGATCTCGCCGGAATCGGCCGCCACCGCGCGAAACGCGAGCCCGAGGCGCGTGAAGATGCGCGTGTAGGCCTGGTACATCGCCTGGTAGCTCTTCTGCAAGCTCGCGAAATCGGTGTCGAAGGAGTAGGCATCCTTCATCGTGAACTCGCGCGCGCGCATCACGCCGAAACGCGGGCGGATCTCGTCGCGGAACTTCGT
>JANNKG010000162.1:0-3440 GCA_031396185.1 Burkholderiales bacterium
CGCGTTGGCGAAGATCGTGTGGTTGCCAACGATGCAGTCGTGCGCGAGATGCACATACGCCATCAGCCAGTTGTCGTTGCCGATCAGGGTTACACCGCCGCCATCGTCGGTGCCGCGGTTGACGGTGACGAACTCGCGGAACATGTTGTCATCGCCGATTTCGAGCAGGGTTTGCTCGCCGTGAAACTTCTTGTCCTGGGGATCAGACCCGATCGAACCGAACTGATAGAAGCGGTTGCGCTTGCCGATGCGTGCCGGCCCCTGAATCACGACGTGCCGCCGCACTGGGGTCGCTCATCGATGCGCGCAACACCACGACGGCCAGTCCGAGTTGACGCCTCCGGCGAACCCCGAACCTTCCGCAGACAGAACAGGGGCCACGAGCCCCGTTCTTTTTTGGATCGTCGCGGCGATCCTCGTCTTCGCGCCCCTGGTGCGCGGCGGCAACCGCCCGATGCCGTTAATGCTGCTCGAGGGAGCGGGGCTCCTGGGGCTCGCCGCGCTTGCCTGGTCGCAGTCGCCGGCAGCCTTCGGACGCGGCCTTCCGGCGACGCTTCGCTGGGGACTCGCCATCCTCGTGGCCGTGCCGCTCCTGCAGCTGATTCCCATCCCACCCTCGTGGTGGCTGGCAATGCCCGGCCGGGCGGCCTATGGGAGCGTGCTCGACGTGTCCCAGGCCACGGGCACCTGGCGTCCGATGACGATCAATGCCCGGGCTACCGAATATGCGTGGCTCGCGTTGATTCCCTGCCTTGCCGTGTTCCTGATCGTGCTTTCGCTCGCCCGGCGGCAAGTGCGCTCGCTCGCGCTGGTGTTCGTGGTAGTGGCATTGTGCGAAGCGGTCCTGGGCATCGTGCAGGTGGGAGCCGGCAGGGACTCGCTCCTGACCCTCGGCAATCCGTACGGCGGGGGCGCGGCGACCGGCACCTACATCAACAAGAACCACTTCGCCGGCCTGATGGCGATGGCGCTGCCGGTGTTGGTCGCCTTCTGGGCCGCCGAAGCGCTGCCGCCGCTGGATCGCGACGGCCGGCACATGCGGGAGCATCCACGCCACGCGGACGCGAAGTTGGCGCGGCGCATCCTCTGGTCCCTGCTGATCGTGCTCGCGCTGGCGGCGCTACTGTTCACCTGGTCGCGCGCTGGCATCGGATGCGGGCTCGCGGCGTTCGCCGCAGCAAGCCTCGGGCTGGTGTGGAACGTGGGCCCGATGCGAGTTCGTGTCCTGCTGGTGACGGTGGCGGCGCTCGCATTGCTCCTCGCGGTCTACGTCGGGATTACTCCGATCCTCGATCGCTTCGCGCCCGAGGCCCTCTCCCTCGGCTACGAAGGGCGCATGCGCATCGCTCTCGGAGCGATTCGTGGCGGCCTGGAATTCCTGCCCTTTGGAAGCGGGCTGGGGACTTTCGCCGACGTCTACCGGCGCTACCAGGCTGAGGGTCTTACCGGTTTCATCGATCATGCCCACAACGATTACGCCGAGGCGTTCCTCGAGCTCGGGGTGGCGGGCATCGCCGTGGTTGCGCTGCTGGCCATCGCCTACGTGGCCCGCTGGGGCGTTCTTGCGGGCCGCAGAGTCAGCCGCAGCCTCGGATACCTGCAGGTGAGCGCGGGGTTGGGCGTCCTGGCGCTCGCGGCGCACGGCGTCTTCGACTTCAATTTCCACATTCCCGCCAATGCGATCTACTTCGCGTTCCTCGCCGGCATCTTCTTCTACGAACCGCCGGCCTGAGGGACGCTCATTCGCCGCGCGGGTCGCGTGCGAGGAGCTGTTGTACCGCTTCGCGCGGCGGACGCGACTCGAACAGCACTGCGCATACGGCCTGCGTAATCGGCATCTCCACGCGATAGGCACGCGCGTGGTCCCGGGCGGCGCGAGCGGATGCGACGCCCTCGGAGACGTGGCCGATTTCCGCGAGTACCTCGCCAAGGGGCTTGGCCTGCGCGAGACGCACGCCCACCTCACGGTTGCGCGATAGGTCGCCGGTGCATGTGAGCACCAGGTCGCCCAATCCCGCGAGTCCTGCGAAGGTCTCCGCCTTTCCCCCCATCGCGACGCCGAGGCGCGAGATCTCCGCCAGGCCCCGAGTGACGAGTGCCGCGCGAGCGTTGCGCCCCAGCTGCAGCCCGTCGGAAATGCCCGCGGCGATGGCGATCACGTTCTTGAGGGCCCCGGCGAGCTCGACTCCCTGCACGTCACCACTTGAATAGATGCGAAGCCGGGGACTGTTGAGGGCTGCAGCCATTGCGGCGGCGAATGCGCCGTCTTCCGAGGCGCAAACCACGGCCGTCGGCTGCCCGCGAGCGACTTCGAGCGCGAAGCTCGGACCCGAGAGTGCCGCGACCCGGCGGGCGCCCGGCAGCGCTTGGGCGATGACTTCGTGCGGGAGCGCGCCAGTCGCCGTCTCGAATCCCTTGCACGCCCACACGAGCGCGGGTGCAGAAACGACTTTGGAGACCGCCTTCACGGTTTCGCGAAGTCCCGCCGTGGCGGTGGCGATGATCAACAGCTCGGCCTCGACCGCCGCGCGCGCGAGATCCGGTTCGATGTGCACGGCCCCGGAAAGCGTGGCGCCCGGCAAATAGCGGCTGGCCCGTTCGCGAGCCAGGACTTCGCAGTCGGCGCGATTGCGTGACCAGAGGGAGACCGCGTGCTGCGCCGATAGCGAGATCGCCAGGGCCGATCCCCAGGCGCCCGCGCCGAGGATCGCAATCCTCATCGGCTATACGCCCCAGACGTGCGCGACGCGGATGAAGCCTTGCTGCCCGTCGCGATGGCGCACCTTGACCCAGCCGTCGGCGGGTGCGTCGACCACGTCGAGTAGAACCTGCTTGTAAGCCTCGAAGACCAGGGGCGACTGCGCATTGGCCGCACCGCGCACGTCGGCCAGGGGCACGGTCACCAGGACGGTCGCGCGCGCTCCGAGCGCGCCGTTCTCCACCCAGGCTACCTCGCCATTCGCGTCGCGCACCTTGGTCCAGTTATCGAGCTTGACCAGCACCTCGAACGGATAGCCGCGGCTCGCCACGAACAGGCGGTCGGCGCGGGTGGAGGGCGCGTCGTAGAGAACTGCAGGCTTGTCGCCGAGCGCGCGGAACTCGGTTGCGAACGCCGGAAATGCGGCGAGAACGATCGCCGCGAGCAGGGTGCCGCGCGCCGCCATCAGTGCGAGATGGTGGGCGTGATGATTTGCACCGGCGGCGACTCGACTCTCGGCGGCTGTTGCTGCTGCTGGTAGATCGCCTCGAAGTTCACCGGGCTGAGGAGCACCGGCGGGAAGCCTGCGCGCACCACGACATCGGAGATCACCTCGCGCACATAGGGGAAGAGGATGTTCGGGCACGCGATCGCGAGCACGGCCTCGAGCTCCTGCGCGGGGATGTTGCGTGCGACGAAGATGCCGGCCTGGGCGGCTTCGACCAGGAACATCGTCTTGTCC